>CALXVE010000038.1 GCA_944391885.1 uncultured Clostridia bacterium
TAACCCTGTGCATAAAAACATTCTATTGGTGTTAATTTTCTTATACCAAACTTTGTTTTTATTAGTGGTACATTGTGACCACCTTCCCCCATGTTAGCTGTTAATGTCGGTACTAAATTACTTTGGTTCTTTCTAACATATTTTCTTCTCCATTGATAAACAGTATTTTCATCGTCCATTTCTTCTGTTAATAATTTATATATGTTTCCTTTATATTTTCCTTCTGTATAATAATATTTGTCATCTACCTTTGTTTCAAAATTAAAAACATCTTTTATACTTTTATCTAATGGTATTGGCAATGGCATTTGAAATTTATCATAATCCTTTTTATCTCTAAAAGCTATTATATAAATTCTTTCTCTATTTTGTGGTATGTCTCCGTACTCACAGGCATTTAATACTTGACATTTTATTTTATCTTTATATCCTGCTTTTTCTAATCTATCAATTATTGTTTTAAATGTATTACCTCTATCATGCCCTACTAAATTTTTTACATTTTCTAAAAATATTACTCTAGGTTTTCTTTCTTTAAATATTCTTTCCATTTCAAAGAATAAATCTCCAGTTCTATCATCATCAAATCCTTTTCTGTATCCTGCTACCGAAAAAGAAGTACAAGGGAATCCTCCTACCATTATGTCAAATTCTGGTATTTCATTTAGTTTAACGTCATGTATATCTCGACAATCTACTTTTGTATTAAAATTTTTTTCATAAGTTTCTACAGCATATTTATCAAATTCATTTGCATATGCTATTTCACATTTATTTGTTTCTAAAAATCCTAAATCTATTCCTCCAACACCTGCAAAAAGACTACAAATTTTATACATAATTTATTTTCTCCTTATCTTTTGCGACACGCCGCGATTTTTATCTATAAAAGAACAAAAGAGGCATGATTAAAACTTTATGACATTTTAGAGAACTTATATGCCTCGTATTTGTTCGTGTGCGAAAATTTCGTAGAAATTTTCTGTGCAATATCTAAATGAATAGAAAATATATTTTCTATTCATTTAGTCAGAGTAATTAACACTCTGCCTTTCATACTTTCTCAACTATTTTTCCTCTTCTAATATTAAAGGTTACAGTTGGTTCTAGCTTTCTTGCTTCAATTACTGATTGTATTATACTTAAATGTGGTCTTTTACCTACCTTTTGGTAATCTCCCACTGTTGCTGTTTTTGATACTGGTATTTTCTTTAATTCTTCTGAGTTTATTCCTGTATCATATACAAACAACATATTTAAGTCTAAATCAAATCTTAAAAATACTAAATCATCAAAATCACATTTTGGTCCAAAACTGCTTAGGTCATATTCATAATTACTTGTAGCTTTAAACTCTATTTTCTTACCATCAATAGATTTTGCATCTCCTCCTGAACTTTTATTCCAAAGAAGATTTAAACAATAGCAACCCATAGGTTCGCTTATTGCATCTGGCATATTAATTCCTCTTGATACAAGACTTTTTACATATGTATTTAAGTCTTTCCACTTAAAATATGCATCACATGTTTCTTGAATTCTTGGTTCGTCTATTTTTATTAAATATTCGTCGTTCATATCTTCACCTATCTCGAGTGTTATTACTCTTGATAAGTATTATATAATAAATAATAAAATATTTCTACACATTTTCACAATTTATTGCAATTTTTTTGTTTAGGAATTAACATTAATTTCCAATGCATTCTATTATTAGTTTTACACCATCTATAAAACCGTATTTTATAAAATTTTTGATTTTCATAAGCACTTACAATGTTTATCCATCTATGTAACTTTCTAAACTGTTCCTGATTTTATCTTTTGCTATATTATCATTAGTTGCATTATCTAAAAACTCTAATACCTTTTCATATCTGTCATTATCTCTTATTAATTCTTTAATTTTCTTTTTATCCTCCTTTGTTATTACACAAATATTTTCTTCTCTACTCGCAAATAATACATTCAAGATTGTATCATTTGAATTGTTACAATTATCCATAACTAATCCCTCCATTTAAAATTTTATTATAGATATTGTAACGTGCTCTTTTTATATTGTCAGCATATTTTTTTAAATTTTTTCATTTATTTTATTATATTAATTATGCTAGCAAAGTAAAGCATAATTGATATAAAGCAAAATGCCATTTTGTGTCGAAAGTGTCAGGTATTTTTTACCGACTAACTTTCGCCAGCATGGTGTTTTGACACCTGTAATGCTGTTTAGGAGAAAATCTCCTAAAACCTTTTTGCTCTCCGAGGGATAAATTTTGTTATAATTTTTTATAAATTCCCACAAAAAAATTGCTATATCTTTTATAAAATATAACAATTTTTTGTCTTTATAATTTTCTTATTTATTACTTTCTAAAATCTTTATTTAGCTCAGTTAAATATTCTTCATCATCAAGAATTCTAAATTTGCTTTTTCTGCCTTGCTCACTATCTATATTTTCTGGTATTTTATCTCTTACAAGTTTATTATATGTATATCTAAAACCAGTAGCAAGAAGATTTATTTTTATTCCAACTACACCATACTTTTTTTCATTTTCTGGTGGGTAATATTCATACATAGCATTAACTTTTCTTTTTATTTCTTCTTCATCTGTATATAATTTTCTAAATAATTTTTCAAAAGTTTCTTCTTTATACAATTCTAATACTCCTACTAATATTGTTTCTTGTAATTCTGGTAATTTTGAAAATTCAATTTTATCTCCTATTTTTATTTTTCTTCTTTTTTCATCATATAATCTAAATTCTATTGTTTTAGTTCCATTTTTTATTCTTTCAAATGGGCTCTCATCTAATTTCATTTTGTGTATCATAAGCAATTCCTCCAGTTATAAATACTATTCTATATTTTTATTTCTAATATAATCTCCTTCAAATTCATTTTCAAGTATGTCCATATGCAATTTATCATAATATTTTCCGTTTAAGAATATTGCTTCTCTACTACGTCCTGTGTCTTTAAAACCACATTTTAAATAACATTTATGTGCTCTTTCATTTATAGCAAGAAGGTCTAATCTTATACTATGTAAATTTAAATATTTAAATCCATATTCTAATAATAATCTTATAGCCTCAGTTCCATACCCATTACTTCTAAAATCTTTATCTCCAATAAATATTCCTAGCACTGCACTTCTTTCAATCCAATTTATATGTTCCAACCCCAAAGTTCCAATAATCTTATTTTCACTTAATTCGATAATATTAAAATTTCTATTTTTAGTATCTTTTGCTGAATTTTCAAGATAATCTTTTTCTCCAGTTAACGTTGTTATTTGAGCAGTTCTTCCTGTATAATCTGTTACTTGAAAATCATTCATCCATTCTGTAAATTTTTCAATTTCTTCATCTGATACACCCTTTGGAGATAAATATATTCTGTCTCCTACTAATTTTTTAAAATATTGCATTCTTCGTTTCTCCTTTAATTACTAATTCTTGTGCTTATTATAGCATGTATCTATATATTAATCAAACAAAAGCGTCAAAAATTTTTATTACTAATTGTCCCTCTTAAATGCAAAAAAGACTAAATGATACATACATTTAGTCCTTTTTTGATTAATGTTTATCACTTATTTTTTTATAACTCCCATCTATTACTTGGTATTTGCCGTCTCCTTCATAGCAATCTACTACAAAATCAATATCTTCAAATACATAATCCCTCTTTTCCGTTAAATCTTTCAAAAAAATATATCCATCATTTTCCACTGCTTGGTACACATGTCCTTCTCTTTTATAATCCAATGCCTTTTCATTTTCCTGTGCTTTTAAGTATTCTAACTTATCGCTTGCAAGTTTTATAGCTTCTTCTTTTAGATCTTCCCTTACTTCTGGGCTTCCATTAGCTTTATATTTAAAAATTATATCATCATTTTCAAATCCACTTGGAACTCTATCTTTTGGCAGAATTAAATGTTCAATCCTGCCAATTTCAAATTTATCCACGCTATATGTTTGATTATCTATTGGACCATTTGGCTTAAACTGTTTTCTATACAAAGCCCCTTCTTCTTCGGCTAGTTTTAGCATGCTATCATCTATTGCTTTACTTAATTCTTCATGATATGTGATATCAGCACTCCACCTAGATATTCCAATATTTGCTGCCACATTGTCTTCCATAAATTTTTGCTCATCCCAATAATCACTATATTTAGAAGCTTTACTATTTACACTGTTTTCTATTAAGTTACTCAATTCTTTTATAAAATTTCGCACAAAATCACTTTCTTTTATATTATTAATTATATTATTAAAAAACTCTAAATCCAATAAGCATCACTCCTATATTATTTTTTAATTTTAGGGATTAATCTACTATTGAATTATAGTAGAAAGATTTAAACTGTGATGATTATATAATAAAAGGATTTAAAGTTCAATATTTTTTCCAAATTTTGTTAATTTTTGTTCGAGCATTACATATCTAGGCAAACTAATTACTTTCTTTCCAATTTTCTCCTGTGGTATAATCTATGTGAATTCCTGGTTGGACATTATACACAAAAACATTAAAGCATATTCCTTTTCCTTCATCTTCTACTGAATATGCCTCAATTTGCACTCCTTCTGCCAATAAATTATCACCTTCAAAAATTGGTGTTACTCTATACAAAACATGATTGCTTGGATTATTATCTATATACTCTGCCACTTCATTTTCAAAAGGTAGCATACCTTCTACATTAAAATATCTAGTTCCTGTAATTAGGTTACGCTCATTTGCATTTTCTCCTGCCAGTTGATATCCAATTAAATGGCATCTATTATATAAATATTCTCCATCATATTTTTCCTGTTTCCAACCTGTTGGCTTAACATCACTAATATCTTCTCTTTCTCCAGTTGGCATTATTTCTGTGCAGATATTAGCATATGCCACCCCACATCTTCCTTTTTCATCTAAATCACTATATCTTTCAAAAGGGGATGTAGTGTATTCACTCTCATCAAAATATGGAATATTATTATTTATAATTACATAAATTTCATCTGTATATTCTGGAATTTCATCTAAGTTGGAATAAGTAACTGTTTCTTTTTCTATATTAGTTTTTTCAATATCTTCACTATTATAAAAATATGCTAAAATTATACCAATTAAAATTACAATTAATGCTAATATTTGCTTTAGTTTCTTTTTACTACTTTTTCTTCTTCCCATGTTTTCTATTTACCTTATATATATAAGTCAGTCCCATTAAAACTGCCATACAGTCATAAATATCAATCTATTCAAATTATAGCATTAAATCTAAAATTTTACTATATTTTATATTAAAAAACTTATTGTTTTTCTTAGTAGTTAGAATTTATTTAAATCGGGCAATATTTTATAGTGTGGCGACAAAATTAACCACACACCTCCTTGGTGTCCCGCCTCACCTGTTGGATTATATAGTGTAATTAGCATAACCACTTGTGGGTCAGATATTGGCGCAACTCCGCAAAATGACGCAACATATTTATTTGTATTAACACCATCTTCAGAAGTTCCTGTTTTTCCTCCCACTCTATATCCTAATACTTGTGCATTTTTACCAGTTCCCTCTGCTACAACACTTTCCATCATGCTAAGCACTTCTTGTGCATGTTCTTCATCAATTACTCTTTCTCCTAATTTTACTGGTGTTTCTGTTACTTCACCAGTTTGGCTATTTATAATTTTTTTAACTACTCTAGGCGTAACTTTTGTTCCACCATTTGCTATTGTAGAAACCGCTGTGGCAAGTTGTAATGGTGTAATTTCAAACCTCTGTCCAAAGCTGTATGTTGCAAGTTCAACAGGTCCAACTTTTTCTTCTTTTAGAAAAATACTTGTTGCTTCTCCTGCTAAATCCACACCTGTTGGTTCTAATAATCCAAACTTTTTAAGGTAACTATAATACGTGTGGACTCCAAGCTTTTGCCCTAGCCCTATAAATACAGGGTTGCATGAGTTCATTAATGCCTGCCTTAGTGATTCTGAGCCATGTGGTCTATAATATCTCCAGCATTTTATCCTAACACCTGCCACTTCAATTCCGCCAGTGCATGTAAATTCCCCCTGTTTATCTGGCGTTGTAATTCCTTCCTGCAATGCTGCCGAAGTTGTAATAAGCTTAAATACAGAACCAGGCTCATATGTATCACTTACCGCTTTATTTCTCCATAATCCAAGCATTGCCGTATTTTTTTCACTTTGTGACATTGTATCCCAATTTTGTTTTAATTCATCTGTTGAAGGTTCAAATGGCTCATTTAGGTTATAATTTGGGTAACCTGCCATTGCCAGTATATCACCTGTTTTAGGGTTCATTATAACTATATTTCCGCCATCTGTGCATTTATTATCAATACATGCTTCTGTTAAATATTTTTCTGCAATTCCCTGTATTGTTGCATCAATTGTTAAAACTAAGTCGTTACCGTCAATAGCTTCAACATAGTTTTCACTTATATTCTCTATATCCCCACCTTTGGCATCTGTTAGCCTCTCAATTTTCCCTTTTTGCCCTTTTAGTTCATCATCATATATAGCTTCAATTCCTTCCAACCCTTGGTTATCTGAACCGGAAAATCCAATTACTTGTGATGCCAAATTATTATATGGATAATATCTTTTTGTGTCCTCATCTATGTTTACACCCACCAATATTTTATTTTCATTAAGCCAGACCCTTAGTTCATCTGTTTTTTCTTTATCCACTCTTTTTACAATTGTCTCAATTGAACTTTTTTTACTCACTTTTTTTAGAACAGTTTCATAATCCAACTCAAAAATATCGGAAAGGGCTTTTGCTAGCTTTTCTTTATTTTCTTCTGCAATATTTCCTGGGTTTACTGTAACTGTCTCTACTGTGCTACTTACAGCTAAAATATTTTTTCCTGTTGCATCATATATTGTTCCCCTTCTAGGGTTTATGCTTCTATCCAGTGTTTGTTGCACATATGCCATTGATTTTAGTTCTTCCCCATCCACAAATTGAATCCACCAAATACGAATAATTAATCCAAATAAAATTAGCCATAAAATTATAATTTCATTCCTCATCCTCTTTTTTCTGGTAATATTTCCTGTTTTTTCTTCTAACTTTATTTTTTTATTTTTAATTTCTTGTTTGAATTTTTTTCTTGTTTCTTTTTCTGCCTTTTTTTGTTCCTTTTTTAAATTTATATTTTCCGCTTTTTTCTTATTCTTAAGCTTTATCAAATCTTTTTTATTTATAATCTCACGCATAGCTTTAGAGTGCTTTTTCATTTTTCAAATCTCATCCCTTCTATACGGCAAAATTTTCTTTTATTAATATTACTATTCAAAAAAACATAAAAAAGACTAAATAAAAAAATAAAGCAATATTTCTATTGCTTTACTTAAAATAAATTTGTAATTTTTTCTATAATACTTTCAAACCAATTTTTTTCTTCTTCAACCACTACTTGCTCACTTGCTGGCTCAACATAATCCTTTTTAGGTAGGCTTACATATATTTTTTGTGTATCATCTAATTTTTGCATACCTAGCTTGCTATTAGCAGATTTTTCTATGTTGGATAAATTTAAGCTGTTTTGAATATTTATTTGTAATTGTGCATTTTCTTTTTGTAATACACTTAATTCTTGTTTTAGTTCTTCTTTATTATTAAAGCTTTCTGTTATTAAAGAGTTTCTATAACTTATGGCAAATAATATGGTAAATCCAAGTAAAATATAAAATATAGCTCTAGCTTTTGGCTTTAATTTTCTTTTTTCTTTTGTCTTTTTTTGTTTTAGTGTAGAGCTTTTTTTCTTAGAATACGGATTTTTTTGTGGTTCATATTCTGGTTTTAATTTTCTTGGGCTAGTTTCATATTGGTATCCTGCTCTTGCCGGATTATATGCCATAAGTTTTCACCTCCTTTTTCTTACGTTTCTTTATCAATTCTCTCAAAAATTCTTACCTTTGCACCTTTTGCTCTTGGGTTTCTTTTTTGTTCTTCCTCTGTTGCAATAATTGGTTTTTTGTTTATAATTTTCCCAAATGATTTATATCCACAAATACAATATGGTAAATCTTTTGGACAAGTACATTTTCCTTGCATATCTAGCATTGCATTTTTTACAAGTCTATCTTCTAATGAGTGAAATGTAATTACAACTAATCTACCATGCTGTTTTAGGCAATATATACTATTTTCAATCGTTTTATATAATGGTTCAATCTCATTATTTACTTCTATTCTAATTGCTTGAAATGTCCTTTTTGCAGGGTGTCCATCTTTTTGCATTGCTCTTGGTATAGTTTTTTCTATAATTTCCACTAATTCTTTGGTAGTAGTAATTTCTTTTTCTTTGCAAACTTTACATATGTTTTTAGCAATTTGTTTGCTAAATTTTTCTTCTCCATATTTCCAAAATATATCTGAAAGTTGTTCCTCAGAATAAGTATTTACAACCTCTCTAGCAGTTATTCCTTTTGAAGTATCCATCCTCATATCCAATATGTTGTCCGACATATAACTAAATCCTCTGGATTTTTCATCTAGTTGATATGAAGAAACTCCTAAATCTAGCAGAATGCCATCCACTTCTTGTATTCCAAGGTCTTGTAAAATTTCTTGTAGATTATCATGGTTTCCATGTACATATGTAACATTCTTAAAATCTTTTAATCTTTTTTGTGATGCTTTTAGGGCTTCCTCATCCCTATCAATTCCAATAAGTCTACCATTTGGTGATAGTTTTTTTAGTATTTCTATGCTATGCCCTGCACCACCCAATGTTCCATCCACATAAATTCCATCAGGATTTATATTTAGTGCTTCAATACATTCTTTTAACATTACTGGTTCATGCTTAAATTCCATTAATTTTTTCCTTTCTTCAGCAATGTTTTTTAAATAGCATAAGCAGTTGGTATGCTTAATACCAACTGTATGCTTTATTATAATTTTATCTTTTGTTTACTTTTTTCATTTTTCCTAGGTTCTTTCTAATCTTTTCTTTTGTTTGCATAAAATGCTTTTGTATAAATAATCTTTGGTAATCTAATTTGTTTTTTCTTTAGAAATTTAAATCTTTTGTATAAAACTTCTAAGTTTTATCTTCTGTACATTACCCCTTTTTTCTCTTGTATTAATTTATCTTTTGTAATTCTTTTGTATATTTAAAATTTATCTTTTGTGTTTATATAAACTTTTTTAAAGTTATATACCTAACATTGTCATGTTTTCAGCTATTTCATCTGCTGAAATATTTTCATCACTGTTGTATACTTTCCATTTGTCTTTATTCCAAATTTCAATTCTGGTACCTACACCAATAATTACGGCATCTTTTTCTAATTTTGCATATTCACGTAAGTTACTTGCTATCAAAAATCTACCTTGTTTGTCCATTTCACACTCAATAGCACCAGATAAGAAAAATCTTACGAAGTCTCTTGCATTTTTGTTAGTAAGTGGAAGTGTTTTTAATTTTTCTTCAAAGTTAGCCCACTCTGTTTGTGAGAAGCCAAATAAACAGCCATCTAAGCCTTTTGTTATGATGAATTTTTCTCCCATGTCTTCTCTAATTTTTGAAGGTAATATTAATCTGCCTTTTACATCTAGAGAATGCTCATATTCACCAATTAACACTTTTACTCACCTCACTAACATTTTGTTCCACTTTTCACCACTTCGCTCCACTTTTATTAAATTTTAATACAAGATTTTAAAAATATCAAGTGTTTTTCAAAAAAAGTTTCAAAAAATTTAAAAATTTTTTGAAACTTTTTTCTAATTTTATAATTTTTATCATTTTTTATTCAAACCTGTCCCTAGGTAGGACAAAAGTGGTAGATTGGGGACTGTCCCTAAAAGCGACATTATTTAGGGTGACTGGGACCCGTCCCCAACAAGAACCGTCCCCAGCAATTCTTCTAGCTTGGTAGTGTCAACAATTGATTCAATGCTGGCTTCTAGTATTTTTTTTGGTGGTACTTTTTTTAAGTCTAGAACATAGCCATTTTTTAGTGCTAGTTGCCTTATGAATTCTCTGTTTGTTCTACCATTTCCTTCTCTAAATGGGTGTAATACATTTAGTTCTGATAAGTAGTATGCTAGCCTTTTTGCTAGGTTTTCCTTATCTAGCCCAGCTAAAAAGTTTTCATTTTTTAGCTGATTTAAAAGTTTTTCTAATTCTTGGTCTATATATTCCCATTGTGCAAATCTAAATTCACCTTTGCTAATGTTTTCTTCTCTAAATTTTCCTGCAAATGGGTATATATCTTCAAATAAATATTTGTGAATTGATAAATAATGTTTTTTATCAAAATCACCAGTTATTCCTCGTTGCCTTAACCCTAAAGATTTTGCAGCTGTAATTTTTGCTTCATAGTATTGCAAGTCTTTAGTGTTTTTTATATCTAACTTGTTTATTAGTACATTGCTATCAGGATAGCAATATTTAGAATTACCATTTTCATATAAATCTCTCATAATGGTTTAATTCCTCTCTTAAATAGATTACACCTCTAGTATTATTGGTAAAATCATAGGATTTCTTTTTGTTTTTTCAAATATATAGTCTCTTAGTTCATCTTTTAATGTAGATTTTATTGTTGTCCAATCACTGATATGGTTTTCTTCTAGCTTGTGAACTTGTTCACGAATTACCCTTTTTAAGTCATCCATTAAATTTTCAGATTCTCTTACATAAACAAATCCTCTTGAAACTACATCAGGTCCAGAAACAATTTCTCCTGTTCTTTGGTCCATACCCATTACAATAACTATTAAGCCATCTTGTGATAAATGTTGTCTATCACGAAGTACTATATTTCCTACATCTCCAACTCCTAAACCATCTACTAATACCCTACCATTTGGTACTGTGCTAGTTAATTTTGCTTCATCTTGGTTTAGTTCTAAAACTCTACCATTTGTCATTATAAAAATGTTTTTAGGTTCAATTCCTATACTTTTTGCAGTTTCTGCATGTGCCATTAATTGCCTATATTCACCATGTACTGGTATAAAGTATTTTGGTTTAGCAAGTGTTATAATTAATTTTTGCTCTTCTTGGCAAGCATGCCCAGATACGTGAACATCTTGCAAAGAACTATATATAACCTCTGCACCAATTTTCATTAAATCATCTATTACTTTTGATACTAGCTTTTCATTTCCTGGTATTGGTGTTGCAGAAATTATAATCATATCATTTGGTGTAATTGTTACTTTTTTGTGGTCACCATTTGCCATCCTTGTTAATGCAGACATTGCTTCACCTTGACTACCTGTGGTAATTATTACTAATTGGTCATCACGGTAATTTTTAATATTATCAATATCAATAAATACATTTTCCGCTTCTTTGATATATCCTAGTTCTCTTGCTGCTTCAATCATGTTTTCCATGCTTCTACCACATATTGCAATTTTCCTACCATATTTTATAGCAGAATTTACAATTTGTTGCACACGGTGTACATTTGAGGCAAATGTTGCAACTACTATTCTT
>CALXVE010000039.1 GCA_944391885.1 uncultured Clostridia bacterium
AATAAATTTTTGACATGGGTAAAGTAGTTGGAAGGCTCTAGAACTACGCTAACGCTCCGCCTGCGCGGACTGCACTTTTATAATACAATTGTGGAAATTAACAATTTTGCAAATAAGAAATTGTCAAAAATTTTCGCATTTGCAAAGGCTTGTCGAAAAATGTAGAAATTTGACGAACGATTTTTCTTTACATTTTCTTCCAAATGTCGTAAAATATAAATATCTTAAAAATTGCAATTTGATTAAAAAAATTATCTTCAAATATTTTAATTCTAGAATTTTTAATATTAAAACTGAATAGAAAGGCAGGTATCAAATATGTAATGAGTTACACTAAAAAAAATATAAGTGTAATAGCTTTAATGTTATTAATCTTGATTTTTATTTGCATATATCTAATAAGTTTACAAATTTCTTTTTTATTTACATCTCAAAATAATTCTAAGGAGATTTATTCTAAAACAATCCCAATAAAAGAACAAAATCCTGAACTTAGTTTAGCATCAATAAAAAGTGACATTGGATATAATTTATCTGAAAAGAGCGAGAAATTAAATACTCAAAGGGAAGTAATTAAAGAAAATATTAATAATACTTGGAGAATAGAAATTCCAAAAATAGGTTTAAATGCGCATATAATGGAAGGCACAGACCAGGATATATTACTTAAATCTGTAGGGCATTTTGAATATACTAGTACTTGGAATGGAAATGTGTGCTTGGCAGCACATAATAGAGGATATTTATGCAATTTTTTTGAAAAAATAAAAAATCTAAAAATTGGAGATGAAATAATTTATTATACGGAAGAAGGCGAGAAAGTATATAAAGTACAAATAAATAAAGTTATTTTAGCTACAGATTGGAGTTATATAGAACAAACAGATAATAATAAAATTACATTAATTACATGTGAAGAAAACAGAGCAGAATACAGAAGATGCGTGCAAGCTGTGCAAATATTAGAACTATAATTAAGGAAAGGAAAATACTAAAAAATGAAAAAAATAACAAGCATATTTGTACTAATGATAATTTTATTGTCTTGTTTTCAAGGCATATCTTTTGGCAGAATACAATTAGATGCAGTAAAACTAATAGAAGGACAAGATATAAAAACAAATGTAGAATTTTATGATGATAAACAGTGGTTTGAATTAGAAGCTAAGTATATTTATTATAAAGAAACTAATGGCGCAATTTATCCAGCTTATTGTATTTCACATGGACTAGATGGAGTGGATGAAAGGGGAGACTACACAGTTGATGTTGGTGAACTCTTAGAAGATGATAGAGTATGGAGAGTTATTTTTAATGGATACCCATATAATGGAGATTTTAATGTAAAATTTACACCTAATGAATCGTATTTTATAACTAAACAAGCAATATATTGCGTGCTTTTAGATAGGGATATTAGCTTATATAGAGGAAAAACTGAAAGGGGTAAAGAACTTGTAAAGGCTATAAAAGAACTAAAAGATATTGGCATGGATGAAAGTATACCAGCACAACCACAAGCGAATTTAAGCACATACAAAGTGGGTGGTTTTGTAGAAGATGGAGAGTATTATTCCCAAACATATGGAGTTACATCTACAGCTAATATATATGAATATGAAGTTGATAAAATAAGTAATTTTCCCAAAGGTACATTTGTGGCGAACGTTAAAGGAAATCCACAAACCATGTATGGACCAGGGGAAATATTTAAAATAATGGTTCCAAAATCAGGTTTGGATAAAGATGTAAATGGGACAATTTCAATTACAACAACCTGTGAGACATACCCTATACTAATAGGAAAAACAAGAATTGCAAATACACAGGATTATGCTTTGACAGGGGAAATATATGATGACTTTAAAACTACTGCTTTATTAAAAGAACCTACAAACACAGGAATAATAGAAGTGAAAAAAGTGGACAAAGAAACTAATATTCCTTTAGAAGGAGTGGAATTTGAATTAATAAAAGAAGATGGTACAAAAATTGGAACAGCTACAACAAATAAAGAAGGAATTGCAGTTTTTAAAAATTTATACCAAGGAAACTATAAATTACAGGAGATTAAAAGTGATGATAATTATGTATTAAATTCAGTTCCATTTGATATATATGTGGAATACAACAAAACAACATATAAAACTATAAGTAATGAATACAAAAAGGGAAGTTTAGTAGTAAATAAGGTAGATAAAGATAATCATAAAATACCATTAGGAAATGTTGTTTTTGATTTATTTAGTAATGAATATCAAAGGGTAATAGGAACCTATGCAACAGATGTAAATGGAAAAATACAAATAAATGATTTGAGATTAGGTACATATAAATTAATTGAAACAAGCACTGGAAAATGGTATGAATTAGCAGATGATGTTGATATAAATATTAATTGGAACCAAACAACAGAAATAACAATTAAAAATGAACTAAAAAAGGGACAAGTTAAAATAATTAAAGTAGATGCAGAAAATAATGAAATTAAAATTCCTGGTGCAAAATTTGAAATCTTAGATAGCAATAATAATGTGCTAGAAACAGTTGTAACAGACGAAAACGGAGAGGCATTAACAAAAAAATATCCAATAAGGGATTATGAAACTATTAAAATTCATGAAATTGAAACTAACCAATATTACGAGCTCGACGATGAAATAAAAACTATCATATTAGAGGCAAACACGACAAAAGAAATAATATTTGAAAATGAAAAGATTAGGGGAGATATAGAAATAACAAAAATAAGTGCAAATGATAATGAAAAAACTGGAGAAAAAAAGGGTACACCGCTAAAGGGTGCAATATTTGAAGTATATGATGAAAATGATATGTTAGTTGACACAATTGTAACAGATGAAAATGGAAAAGCTAAAAGCAAATTATTAAAATACGGAAAATATTATGTTAAAGAAAAAAGCACAGGCTCTGACTATTATTTGCTAAATACAGAAAAATATTATGTGGAAATAACTGAAAATGGAAAAACAATTCCTGTAACTATAGAAAATACAAGCATTAAAGTAGAAAAAGAACTTCCCAAAACAGGCTTTTAAAAAATATTAACTAGTCCCATATTTTTGTTGACTTTAAGCTTAATTGTGGGTATAATATTAAATGTAAAAATATAATAGCTTAAAGGAGAAGATTGAAAATTTATGTTTTCACAAATAATATTTTTAGTCATACTTATTTTATTAAATGCTTACTTTGCTGCAACCGAAATTGCATTTATCTCTTTAAATGATGCTAAAATTGATAAACAGGCAAAAGAAGGAAATAAAAAAGCAAAACAAATTCAAAAAATGTTAAAAAATCCAAGTAAATTCTTAGCAACAATTCAAATAGGAATTACATTAGCTGGCTTTTTATCTAGTGCGTTTGCATCAGATGCATTTGCAGATAAGTTAGCCCCAGTATTAAATGAAATCATGCCATTTTTTAGCATAATTGTTTGGAGTAATATTTCAATTATACTAATTACATTAATATTATCTTTCTTTACACTAGTATTTGGAGAATTAGTTCCAAAAAGACTAGGTATGAAATATTATGAAAAAATTTCATATGCTACAATACCAGTAATTAAAGCAATCTCTGTTATAACAGCACCTTTTGTAAAGCTTTTAACCTGGTCAACTAATATTGTCTCAAAAATATTTGGCGTTAGTGAACAAGAAGAAGAAACAGTTACAGAAGAAGAAATAAAAATGATGATTGACCAAGGCGAAGAAAGAGGTGTTATAGAGCAAAACGAAAAAGAATTAATAAATAATGTATTTGCTTTAAATGATATTGTTGCATCAGAAATTATGGTTTACAGAACTGACATATATGCTATAGAAATAAATGAAAACTTATATGAAAGATTAGATGAGATAGATGATTATAAATATAGCAGAATTCCAGTTTATGAAGGTACAATAGATAATATTAAAGGTATTTTGTTCTTAAAAGATATACTAAAATCAGTTAGTATGAAAAAAGAAATAAAAATAAAAGATATAATGAGAGAAGCATATTTTGTACCAGAATCAAAACCAATTGATGAGATTTTTAAAGAATTACAAAATAATAAAAAGCAAATGGCAATAGTAGTTGATGAATATGGTGGAACAGCTGGTTTACTTACTATGGAAGACATATTAGAAGAATTAGTTGGTAATATTTTTGATGAATATGATGAAGTGGAAGTTGAATATAAAAAGTTAGATGAAAATACTTATTTAATAGAAGGAAGCATTTCACTTTATGAATTTAATAAAATTTTGGCAGTAAAACTTCCGGAAGGAGATTATGAAACCTTATCAGGCTATCTAATGGAAAAATTAGGAAGATTGCCGGATGAGCAAGAGCATCCTGTTGTAGAAGATGAAAAACTAACATACAAGATAGAAGAAGTAGAAGATAGAAGAATTAAATGGGTTAAAGTATGTAAAAACCAACCAGAAGCACCAAAGGAGGAACAAAAAGTGGAATAAAAAGAAAGGTTTAGGTGGAGATATGAAGGGAAAAATAAAATGGATTATTATAGGAATTATAGCAGTTATAATTATTATAGTTGCAACATTATTAATTATTAATGAAATGGGATATTCATATGAAATAGAAGAAATTACAGAAATAAATTATACTACATTAGTTCATGAAGAAAAGTACGGAGTAATTGATAAATCTGGTAATGTTATAGTAGAGCCTATATATAATGCAGTGCAAATTCCTAATCCATCTAAACCAGTATTTGTTTGCATTGGCGAATATAACGAAGAAAAGGAAGAATATGAAACAGCAGTATTTAATGATAAAAATGAACAGCTATTTACACAGTACGAAAATATTGAAGTAATACCAATAAAAACAAATATTGAAACAACACCATATGAAAAAAGCACATTAATTTATAAACAAAATGGTAAATATGGTTTAATTACATTAGAAGGAAAACAAATTACAGAGCCTATTTATGAAGAAATATCTAGTATTAACTACAAAGAAGGAACTTTTGCTGTTAAATTAGATGGAAAAATGGGAGCTGTAAATTTAAAAGGAAAAGTAATTATTAAGCCAGAATATGAAACAATTACTTCTGATAATTACTATAATGAAAAAACAAAAAATAAAACAACTGGATTTATAGTAAGCACCAAAACCGATGAAGGTTATAGATATGGATATGTTAATTACCGTGGAAAAGTAATTTTAAAGCCAGAACATACTGAATTAGAAAGAGTTACAGGAATTGCAAATGAAAAAGAGTTATATATAATTGCATTTAAAGATGGACAAGCAGGATTATTAAAAGATAAAAAATTAATATTAAACCATGAATATGAGGATATTCAGTATAGCTCAATAAATGATGTATTTGTTGTGCAAAGAAATTCTAAGCAAGGTATAGTTGCAAAAGATGGCTCTACCATTGTAAATACAGAATATGACAGCATTGTATTTGGTGGTATGTATATAAATGCTAAAAAAGGTGACAATGTATATTTATTTGACTTAAATGGAGCATCTATTGAGAATAAAGATATTGTTAGCAAAATTGCAACAGATAATCCAAATTATTTCATTACAATTGACCAAAATGATATATATACAATAGTTGATGCACAAGAGAATGTATTAGTTGATAATAATTATACATATATTGAATATTTGCCAGGGGATTACTTTATTGTTGCAAGAGATGGGAAAAATGGAGTAATTGATATTTCTGGAAAATCTTTAATAGATTTAGCATATACAAGCATTTTTAAATTAAATGATACTGACCTATTACAAGCAGAAAAAATAGAAACCAAAACAATAGATTTATATAGTAGTTCAATGCATAAAATTGCTAGTATGAATAATGCAACACTTACAACATTTGATGATTATATAATGCTGGCATCAGATACAGATTTTGCATATTATGATTTTTCTGGAAACAAGTTAGACAGCAAGAACCTATTTACAGAAAACACCTTATTTGCTAAAAAAATTAATGACAAGTGGGGATTTGTAGATAAAAATGGAAATATTGTTATCCAAAATGAATATGAAATGGTGACAGACTTTAATGAATACGGATTTGCAGGAATAAAATTAGATGGAAAGTGGGGAGTAATAGAACAAGCCACACAAAAAATTATTCAAGAGCCAATTTATGAACTTGACTGGGCACAACCAACATTTATAGGCAAGTATTACCGTGTACGTGATTGGGGAGACCTA
Source organism: uncultured Clostridia bacterium (assembly GCA_944391885.1). GTDB lineage: Bacteria > Bacillota > Clostridia > TANB77 > CAG-508 > CAG-273. The sequence goes on from CALXVE010000039.1 coordinate 6,223, forward strand.
AGATATAGTGATGATGTTATTCGGAAAAATTAACTCTTAAAAAATAAATCACTCGTGTAATTACGGGTGATTTATGCCATGGAAAGGAAGAAAAAGATGGAATTAAATGAAAAAATAATTGAATTAGGAAAAAAAGCTGAAAAAGAAGTTCAAAAAGAATTTGAAAAAATAGATAAGCTTTGTGAAGAACATAGTTTGCAAGTATTAAATGCTTTTCAAAAATATCATATTTCAGATATACATTTTAATAGCACTACAGGATATGGGTATTCAGATGTGGGAAGAGATACAATTGAAAAAGTATTTGCAGAAGTGTTACATGCAGAAGATGCTTTGGTAAGAAGCCAGTTTATTTCTGGTACACATGCTTTAACTGTTGCGCTATTTGCATTTTTGCGTCCAAATGATATTATGCTTAGCATATCAGGAAAACCATATGATACACTTGATGAAGTAATAGGGCTTGTTGATAATAGTAGTTCTTTAAAATCATATGGTGTAAAATATGAGCAAATTGACATGGTGGATAATGATTTTAATTATGAAGAAATACGAAAAAGAGTAGAAAAGCAAGATATTAAGCTAATTGAAATTCAACGCTCACGTGGATATAGCCTAAGAAATAGCATTACACTTGATAAAATGGAAAAAGTTATTAAAGTAATACGAGAAGTAAATAAAAAAGTAATAATAATGGTAGATAATTGCTATGGAGAATTTGTTGATAAAATAGAGCCAACACAAATTGGTGCAGATATTATAGTTGGATCACTTATAAAAAATCTTGGTGGGGGAATTGCGCCAAATGGTGCATATATTGCAGGAAAAAAAGAATTGGTAGAACTTGCTGCAGAGCGCCTAACAGCACCGGGACTAGGCAAAGAAGTAGGACCTACCCTAGGAATAAATAAGCAAATATTACAAGGGCTTTTCTTTGCACCAAGTGTAGTTGCAGGTAGCTTAAAAACAGCGGTATTTGCAAGCAAGCTATTAGAAGACATGGGATTTAAGCCAAACCCTAGATATAATGAAAAAAGGTCTGATATAGTTCAGACTATAGAATTTGGAGAGCCAAAAAAACTAATTGCGTTTTGCCAAGGAATTCAAATGGGCTCACCTATTGATAGTGATGCAATTCCAGAGCCATGGGATATGCCAGGTTATACAGATAAAGTAATAATGGCAGCAGGAGCATTTACACAAGGTTCTTCTATAGAACTATCATGTGATGCACCAATTAGACCACCATATATTGCATTTTTACAAGGTGGATTAACATATCAATATGGAAAATTGGGAGTATTAAAGGCGGTAAGCGAGTTAGAGGTTAGAGGTTAGAGGTTGGAAGTTAGAGGTTAGAAGTTAGAGTTTAGAAGTTAGAGGTTAGAGTTTGGAGTTGGGAGAGATGAAGACTGTTGTAATTGGAGGGGGACCTGCTGGAATAATATCAGCACTCTATGCAAGCAAAAGTGGAGATGAGGTCATATTATTAGAAAAAATGAATTCATTAGGAAAAAAACTATTAATTACTGGTAAGGGCAGATGCAATATTACCAGTTCTCTTCCTATGCAAGATTTCATATCAAATGTTCCTGGCAATGGTAACTTTTTATATAGTGCATTTAACCAGTTTACAAATAAAGACATAATAAACTTGCTAGAAAAAGAAGGTGTAAAAGTAAAAGAAGAAAGGGGTCACAGAATTTTTCCAGTGTCTGATAAATCAAAAGACGTATTAGATGCACTTTTAAATGAACTAAAAAAAGCGAAAGTAAAAATACAAACAAATACCAAAGTAGCAAAAATTTTGGTGGAAAATGGAAAAGCTATAGGTGTAGAATATAACCAAAAAGATAGAATATATGCAGACAAAATAATTTTAGCAACAGGTGGAAAAAGCTATCCTGTAACAGGTTCAACTGGTGATGGATATAAAATGGCTAAAGAACTTCGGACATAAAATCACAGAATTAAAACCATCACTAATTCCATTAACAGCATCAAAAAACTCACTAGAAATTTGCAAACAATTACAGGGCTTAAGCCTAAAAAATGTTGCAATTAAAATACAGGATAAAAAAACAAATAAAACTATATATGAAGACTTTGGAGAAATGATATTTACACATTTTGGAGTTTCTGGACCAATTATTTTAAGTGGCTCAGCACATTTATTAAGATACAAAAATCTTCAAGAAAAATTGCAAGCAGGAGATATTGAGCTACTAATAGACTTAAAACCAGCCTTATCAGAAAAAAAGCTAGAAGACAGAATTTTAAGAGATTTTGAAAAAGAAAAAAACAAAGAATTTAAAAATAGTTTAAATGAATTATTGCCAAGCAAAATGATAGAACAAGTAGTTGAACTATCAGGAATTGATGAAAGAAAAAAAGTAAATTCAATCACAAAAGAAGAAAGAAAAAATCTTGTTAATTTATTAAAATGTTTTAAAATAACAATTTCAGGATTTAGACCAATAGAAGAAGCAATAATTACTTCTGGTGGAATTGCTGTAAAAGAAATAAATCCAAAAACAATGGAATCTAAAATAATTAAAGGATTGTACTTTGCAGGTGAAATAATTGATGTAGATGCATATACTGGTGGATTTAATTTGCAAATTGCATATTCTACAGGTTATGTAGCAGGAGGGCATTAATGAATACAATAAAAAAATCTGCAGAGGCAGAAATTATAGAAAAAAAGTCCAAATTTATTGGGGAAGTTTTTTATATAGAAACTGTGCAAGAAGCGGAAGAAAAACTTAGAGAAATAAACAAAAAATATCATGATGCAAAACATCATTGTTTTGCATATCGTGTGATGGAACAAGAGAAAATAATAGAAAAATGCAGTGATGATGGAGAGCCAAGCGGAACTGCAGGAGCACCAATGCTACAAATTATTTCCAAAAATGACTTAATAAATGTAATAGTAATAGTAACTAGATATTTTGGTGGAATTTTACTAGGTACAGGGGGATTAGTAAGGGCATATTCAAAAGCTACAAGTGATAGTCTAGAAAAAGCAGAAATTGTAGAAATAAAAAAAGGGGAAAGAATTGAACTAACAATATCATACAAAGATTTGCAATTTATAAAATATTATTGCACAAAAAATGATATAAAAATTGAAAATACAGAATTTAGCGAGGAACCAAAAGTAACAATTGAATTAACAGAAAATCAAAAAGAAAGATTTCTAGGTGAAACACAAAAAAAGCAAATTAATATTAAAAAAATACAATTAATTCAAAAAGATATATATTTTATATAGCAAAATATATATCTTTTATTGTATTAATTCAGCAGTTTTAAAATCTTTATAAAATAAAATGGAAAAAATTTCCAAAAAGTACTTGCAAATTTTCAAAAATAAGAATATAATCCTAAATGAAATGTAAAAAAATGGAAAAACATTAAAACCAGTAAGCTATAAAGCCAATTTTTTGCAAATTTTTTAATTAGGGGGAAAGAATTTTGAAAGAGAAGATTAAAGTATTGGTAGCAGATGATAATAATGATTTTACAATGACATTATCTACTTACCTAAGAGAAGAAGAAGACATGGAGATTGTGGGGGTTGCCAGAGATGGAAATGAGGCATATGCAATGGTGATGGATTTAAAACCAGATATTCTATTACTAGACATAATCATGCCACATTTAGATGGTTTAGGAGTTTTGGAAAAAATTGCTACTTCAAACATGGAGAAAAGACCATTAAGTATTATATTATCAGCAGTAGGACAAGACAAAATTACACAAAAAGCAATAGGGCTTGGAGCACAATACTATATTGTAAAGCCATTTGATATTAGTGTATTAATAAAAAGGATGAAAGATTTAAAGAATTATCAACCCGAGCAATCAAGAAGCTTTATAGCAAGAGAAATAAAAAATCAATATATAGACATTGCACCAGAAAAAAAGAAAGACCAAGGAAATTTGGAAGCATTAGTAACAAATATAATTCATGAAATTGGAGTTCCTGCACATATTAAGGGATATCAATATTTAAGAGAAGCCATAATGATGGTGATTAAAGATACGGACGTGATAAATCAAATAACAAAACAGTTATATCCAGAAATTGCAGGCAAATATGGTACAACACCATCACGTGTAGAGCGAGCAATCCGCCATGCAATTGAAGTTGCATGGGGAAGAGGAGAGCAAAATACAGTAGAAAGCATATTTGGATATACAATATCTGCTAGCAAAGGCAAACCAACAAATAGTGAATTTATTGCAATGATTGCTGATAAATTAAGGCTTGAATTAAAAACAGCATAGAGTTGTATAACCAAAACCTAAAAATTCACATATACTATACAAGGGTGATATTATGTATTGTAATTGTGAAACTAGGAAAATAATAAGATGTATAGTGGCATTTCTAGTAGTTATATTTGTAATTGTTGTAATCTTTGCCATTGTTGCAATTAATAATAATGAACAAAAAAGCATATTAACTGCAATTGCAGTGGAAGGGGATAACACGCAATTAGGAACCACAAATATAAAATTTAGTCAAAATGATATTCTTGTAGGAAATGCATTAACACACGAAGAAGGAACAGATAGCATAAACATTAATGAAATAGGGATTTATCAGATTTCGTATCAATTATTTGGGATAAAAGATGGGGCAGGTTCTTTTAATTTTAATGCAGTGCTAACAGTAAATGGAAATCCAATAGGTAGCACTTTTAATGATGGACCTGTAATAGAAGATTTAGTAAATAACCGTATAACATTAACAAGCACAGTTATACTAAGACTAAATGAAGGTGATGTATTAAGACTGGTTGGAGCATCTATTGAGGACATTAGATATGAAAAAGCAAGAATTGATATTGAAAAAATAGATTAATTTGTAAAATATCTGTCAATAACTTTTAAAAATGTCACCCCTAAAAATGGAAATTAACTTTTAGAAATGTCACCCCCCCTAGCTAGTTAA
>CALXVE010000040.1 GCA_944391885.1 uncultured Clostridia bacterium
GGTTGCGCAAAGCTTTGAGTATTTTGCTTACTCATAATTTTTTTTTTTTTTTTTTGTAAAAACATAAATAAAACCTCCTTGAAAAATCTAAAAGAAAGGGTGGGTGGTGGGGTAAAAAACGCGCAAAAAAGACAGACTAAAAAATCAATAGTCTATCTTTAAAAATAATATTAAATTCATGTACACAAACAAAACCTTTTAAAAGGTTAGAAAAATCATTTAGAGTTAAGTACTTTTCTGATAAGAGCCTTGTTATATATATATATATATATATACAGCCTCAAGGGTTTGCTGGTTCATGTTCTTACACCACATATCCTTCTTTTGTTTAGTATAAAATTATTATATAATATGTTAACAAACATGTAAATATTTTTTTGCTAATTTTCCGAAATGTAACAAAATTGTAACATTGCGGACGGAAATTTTGAGCAACATAAATTGTACGTAGAATTGTGGGATTATATAATTATAGAAAATTTGCTCAAAATTTCCGTCCGCAGTGACATAAAACTACTTGTAAAGCTAAAAGATTTATGATATAATATGCTACTGATAAAATTCTAGGAGGCTATGCAAATGTTAGAAAATCAGGAGCAAATCCGTGAAAGGGAAAATCATAGGGTATTTAAGCAATTGCTTGGAACTTTTACCCAAAATGATTACACTGCAGAAGAAAAAGCCATAGAATATGCACACAATATAAGAATTATTCCTAAAATTTTTTATGATGGTTTTAATAAAAACATGAAAATTGAATTCAAAATTGGGGATAAACAATTATACAAAATTAAAAACCTACCAGAGTTTTACACAAAGGTTCTTCATCAAGAACCATACCAATATGGAACAAAATTAAATTTAATTAATACAAGGGAAAGTTTTGAAAAAGACTCACTCCCATTATTAGAGTTCATTTTAAAATATGCCGAAATAATGAAATATAATAATGAACAATTAGAAGGATATACCTATTATAAAAAGGCATATATGCAAGACAATATATTTATTTCTAACATGGGGCTGGATGACTTATTTGATTCATTAAAAGATAGGACAGTTTCATTTCAAAGAAATGGTAGAGAAAAAACTATTTATTTTTCATCCAAAGAACCAGAAATACCATTTTATATAGAACAAATAGAAAAAAATAAATTTTGCTTTAAAGCTGATATTGATGTTTTTGAATATGAGATATTAGAGGGCAAGGACTATAAATATATGCTGTTTTCAAAGGATATTTATCGTTGTAATCAAGCTTTTGAAGATAGTGTTTTAAAGATATTAGAAGTTATGCGTAAAAACTACACAAATGAAATATTTATGGATGAGCAGGAGTTAACTAGTTTTTTTGCGATTATTGCTCCTAGTATTAAAAATATAAAAAAGGAAAACTTATCACCAGAAATTGAAAAAAGATGTATTCCAAAGCCATTGGGGGTAAAAATATATTTTGATTATGATAAAAATAATTATATAACTGCAGATATACGTTTTTGCTATGAAGATTTTGAGTTTAACCCATTAATAAATCAAAAAATAGAGATTGCACGAAATATTATTAAAGAAAATGAGGCATTGCACCAATTTTTAAAAACTGGTTTTATGCTAGATAGGGTAAATGCAAGATTGGTTTTGGCAAAAGAAGAAGCAATATATGATTTTTTATCAGAAGAAATAGAAAACTATACTAAAAATTACGAAGTGCTTGCAACAGAAGCATTTAAGAAAAAAGAAATTCGCAGTTTTCAGATGAAAAATTTGGGAATTAGAATAGAAAATAATCTGCTAGAAATAGATTTATCACAAATTGGTATAGATTTAAAAGATTTATCAGAAATGCTAGAAAAATACCAATTAAAGAAAAAATTCTATAGATTAAAAAACGGAGATTTTGTAAAACTTGAAAATAGTGAGACAATGGGCTTTTTGGAAGAATTTACAACAAATATGGAATTAGAACCAAAAGACTTAGAAAAAGGTATTATCAGCCTACCTGTTTACCGTACTTTATATCTAGATAGGATACTAAAATCTTTAAAAAATGTTGAGATTAAAAAAGATAATTCATATCAAAACATGATTAATAAACTAGAAAATGGTGAGCAAATTGAGGAAGTGCAAGTTCCTAAAAATTTAAATGCAGTATTAAGAAATTATCAAAAGGTTGGTTATAAATGGCTAAAAACGCTTGATGAATATAACTTTGGCGGAATTTTGGCAGATGATATGGGCCTTCGGAAAAACTTTGCAAGTATTAGCTGTTATCTTAGATTATGTAAACACTCAAAAAGAAAATGGAAAAAAAGCAAAGCCTTCTATAGTTATATGCCCAAGTTCATTAACTTTAAATTGGCTGGGGGAAGCCCAAAAGTTTACACCAACACTAAAGGTTGAGGTTATTAGTGGAAATGCCTTGGAAAGGGCAAAAAAGATTAAAAATGCTGAGAATTACGAAATTATAATTACTTCATATGATTCATTAAAACGAGATATTGAAATATATGAAGAAAAAATGTATGAATTTAAATATATGATTGCGGATGAGGCGCAATATATAAAAAATAATAATACTCAAAATGCAAAGTCTATAAAAAAGATAATTGCTGAGACAAGGTTTGCTTTAACTGGTACTCCAATAGAAAATTCACTTTCAGAACTATGGTCAATTTTTGATTTTATAATGCCAGGCTATTTATTTAAATACCGTAAATTTAAAGAAATGTATGAACTTGCAATTGTAAAAGAAAATGACCAGAGCAAAATGCAAAAGTTAAAGAAAATAATTGAGCCATTTATTTTGAGAAGAATAAAAAAAGAAGTGCTAACAGAATTGCCTGATAAAACTGTAACAGTACTATATAATGAGATGGAAGAAGAACAGCAAAAAATTTATCTAAGTTATTTAGCACAAGCTAAAAAAGAGGTTGCAGATGAAATAAAGATAAATGGATTTGAAAATAGTCAAATTAAAATTTTAGCTTTACTAATGAGGCTAAGGCAAATTTGTTGCCATCCTAAATTATTTTTGCAAGATTACGATGGGGAAAGTAGTAAATTAAACCAGTGCATAGAAGTAGCAGAAGAAGCTATAAAAGCAGGACATAAGATTTTGATATTTTCAGGTTATACTTCAATGTTTCCAATTATTGAAAAAATGCTAAATGAAAAAAACATAAATTACTTAAAATTAACAGGTCAAACTAAAGTTGCAGAGCGTATTGAGTTAGTAGATAAATTTAATGGGGATAAAGATATAAAAATATTTTTAATTTCATTAAAAGCAGGTGGAACAGGGCTTAATTTAACTGGTGCAGATATGGTAATACATTATGACCCATGGTGGAATTTATCTGCTGAAAATCAAGCAACAGATAGAACATACCGTATTGGGCAAAAAAATAATGTGCAAGTATATAAGCTGATTACTAAAAATTCCATAGAAGAAAAAATTTATGAATTGCAAAGGAAAAAGGAAAAACTGATAGATAATATGTTATCTACACAAAATACATTTATAAATCAATTATCTAAAGATGATATTATGGAATTATTTGGCTAAAAGTTATATGAAGAAAGGAAAAACTAAATGGAAAATTATGTTACAGTAATAGGCGGGGGATTGGCTGGGTGTGAGGCAGCATACCAGATTGCAAAAAGAGGGATAAAAGTTAAATTATATGAGATGAAACCTAAAAAATTTTCTCTTGCACATAATAACCCTAACCTAGCTGAAATTGTATGTAGCAATTCACTAAAATCTAATTTACATACAAATGCATGTGGATTATTAAAAGAAGAACTTAGACTTTTGGATTCTTTGTTAATTCGTATAGCTGATGAAACAGCTGTGCCTGCAGGTCAAGCTTTAGCTGTGGATAGGGAAAAATTTGCAAAAAGAGTAACAGAGGAAATTGAAAAAAATGAAAATATAGAAGTAATTAAAAGAGAAGTGGGAAATAAAACAGTAAATAGTGAAGATGACACATTACTAGAAAATAAAAAAAGTAGTGAGTTAGAAAAAATGTCTAAGCAAGGGATTATTATTGTGGCAACAGGACCACTTACATCTGATAATCTTTCTAAGGAAATTGCAAGTCTTACAGGGCAGGACAAACTGTATTTTTATGATGCAGCAGCACCTATTTTGGAAAAAGACTCTATTGACATGAATATTGCTTTTTGGGGAGAACGTTATGAGCAGGAAAGAGGAAAAGACGAAACGGTGGAAGATTGGCAAAAAAGAACAAGTATACAAAAGGGAGCAAGTTATTTAAATCTTCCAATGAACGAGGAAGAATATGAGGCTTTTTGGACGGAACTTGTAAATGCAGAGATAGTTACATTACATGAATTTGAGAAAAAAGAAATCTTTGAAGGCTGTATTCCAATTGAAATTATAGCTAAGAGGGGAAAGGATACATTAAGATTTGGACCATTAAAACCAGTGGGATTTACAGACCCAAGAACAGGTAGAAGACCATATGCAGTAGTACAATTAAGGCAGGATAATAGTGAAGGCAATTTATTTAATATGGTGGGGTTTCAAACGAACTTGAAATTTGGGGAACAAAAAAGAGTATTTAGTTTGATACCTGGATTAAAAGATGCGGAATTTATAAAATATGGCGTAATGCACAGAAATACATATATTAATTCTACAGAATTACTAGATAGTACTTATAGACTAAAGTCTAATCATAATATATATTTTGCTGGACAACTAACAGGAGTGGAAGGATATGTGGAATCCATATCATCAGGCTTATTGGCTGCTTTAAATGCGGCACTACAATACAAAATGCAAAATGAAGATGAAAATGCTTATAGAATAATTTTTCCTGATACAACAATAATTGGTGCTTTAGCACAATATGTATCAACTGAAAACAAAAATTTTCAGCCAATGAACGCAAATTTTGGAATTTTACCACCTTTGAGTGAAACTATAAAAGATAAAAAATTAAAATATACAAAGCTAGCAGATAGGGCAATAATTAATTTAAAAAACAGTATTAAATTATTAAATTTAAATATATAATATTACGGAAATTTTACAATTATATTAAATTTTAGTTACAACAACATCGAATTTACATAATGTTGTTGCAAAAATATGGAAAATGTTGTATAATATTTAATAGAGTTGTTAAAAATATATTTTTCAAAGGAGAATATTTATGAAAAAATTAACAAAGTTGGATAAAATCTATGAAGACATAGACCAAACTTATGGACAAGCAACAGAAGAACAAATGCAAGAAACATTAGAAAATCTTGAAAAAGAGTTAAATGGTAAAAAAGAAGCTCTAGCAAGATTACAAGAACAAGGAAGCGATAAAACAGAAGGATTAGAAAAAGATATTGAAAATTTAGGTAAACATATGCAAAATATTGAAGGATATGCTAAAAATAGAGGACAAATAAAGAAAATCCAACAATATAGAGATAGCCTAGAACAAAAATTATTATTGGAAATAAACAAAAGGGATTCTCATGTAAATAACTTAAAAACATTAGTGCCACAATTTGAAGAAGTATATAAAAAATTTAAAGATGAAAAATATACAATGGAATTAGATGGAAATGAATATAATGAATTAGTGGAAAGAAAAGAAGCTTTACTTGCTGAGATTAAATCTAATAGAGAAGGATTAATAACTGCTAAAAAGAGAATTATAGATTTAAATTCAAAAATAGGAAAATGCAATTTGGCTTGGAAAACCCTATTTGTTAATAAGGATTGGGATGAGATACAAAGGCGAGCAGCTTCTGACGAAAAGAGATTTACAAGAAAAGTAAGTGAAAACTCTATTGTTTTAGCAGATGGTAAAGTTGATACAGGTAAAAAAATATCTACAGAAAGAGACATGGTATATGATTCAGAAGCTGTATCAAAAGAAATTGGAGATAATGTTAAAGATATACTAGACAAAAACGAAGGTAAAAATCTACCTGCAAAAGTTTCCAGATGGACAAAAATTAAAAACTTTTTCAAAGGTATACCAGCAAAACTTAAAGAAGTATTTGGGAAAGATTTAGATGAAGAAGCTATAGAAGATGGTAAAAAATCAAGTGGTAGCAAGCCAAAAACTGAAGCAAGAGACCAATTCTTAGAAGGCTTAAGGCAATATGCTGATGAGGATTATAGAAAGCAAGTTAAAAAAGAAAAAGAAGAAGCATATATCGAAGCACATAAGCCTAAAGAAGATATTGAAAAATAATTTCTTGAGCCTAAAAACTAAAAAAAGATTGACTTTATAAGAAAAAAATGGTAAAATATAAACCGTTATCGTAAAATGCACGAAATGTGTATTTCCCTAACGGTTTTCTTTTGTTTTGATAAAGAATAAAAGAAATAAAATTATCAGAAAAGAGGTGAAATTTAAGTGCCAACAATTAATCAATTAGTAAGAAAAGGTAGAAAAAGCTCAAAAGCAAAATCTACAGCACCAGCTTTACAACATGGTTATAACTCAATGAACAAAAGAGTTACAAACCAAAGATCACCACAAAAAAGAGGTGTATGTACAGTTGTAAAAACAGTAACACCTAAAAAACCAAACTCAGCATTAAGAAAAGTTGCCAGAGTTAGGCTTTCTAATGGATATGAAGTAACTTCATATATTCCAGGTATTGGACACAATTTACAAGAGCACAGTGTTGTTCTAATTAGAGGTGGTAGGGTAAAAGACCTTCCAGGTGTTAGATACCATATTATTAGAGGAACATTAGATACAGCAGGTGTTAAAGATAGGATGCAAGGGCGTTCTAAGTATGGAGCTAAAAAACCTAAAAAATAAAAATTTGAATGATAAGCTTCGTCTAACTTTGTTAACCATCGCTTAAAATTTTTTCGACATACAATACGTATAGTCTCAAAAATTTTAGCTCGGTTGCCTCGTTATACTCGCTTCTAATTCAAATTTAAAAACAAAGTAAAAAACTTCGTCTTGCGTTGTCAAGCGTCGCTTAAAAATTTTTCGATATACAGCATGTATAATCTCAAAATTTTTAGCTAGCTTTCCTAGCAATACTCGTTTTTGACTAAAATTTAATTAAAACAAATAAAGGTTTTAATAGTTCTAATTATTAAAAAATGGTGCTAATAATGCTGATTGTTAATTTAAAACGCTTAAATTAAAAATAGATTATATAGCACTATACGGGAAAGTATAAAACTTTCCAGAGTAACTTTAGATGTTTTTATAGCATCTTAAAAAATCTAGATGTATAGAAGAAAAGAGAATGAAAGTCAGAATGGGAGATAATAAATTAAATGTATTTCTCACTTCTCATAACTCACTTCGCACATCTCATAAAGGAGTGAAGAATAGTGCCAAGAAAAGGATATGTAGCAAAAAGAGAAGTTTTACCAGACCCAATATATAATAGCAAAGTTGTTACAAAATTAATTAACAATGTTATGCTAGATGGTAAAAAGACAGTTGCTCAAAGCATTGTATATGATGCATTTGACATCATAAAAGAAAAAGAGCAAAAAGATCCACTAGAAGTTTTCCAAGCAGCTTTAGAAAATGTTATGCCAGTTCTTGAAGTTAAAGCAAGAAGAATTGGTGGTGCAACATACCAAGTTCCAATTGAAATTAGACCAGAAAGAAGACAAACTTTAGGTTTAAGATGGTTAGTTGTATATGCTAGAAACAGACATGAAAAAACAATGGCTGAAAAATTAGCAGGCGAAATTATAGATGCTGTTGCTGGAAATGGTGGAGCATTTAAGAAAAAAGAAGATATGCATAAGATGGCTGAGGCAAATAGGGCCTTTGCACACTACAAATTCTAAAATTTCGATTATAAGCGTCGTCTAACTTTGTTAACCATCGCCTAAAATTTTTTCGACATACAGCACGTATAGTCTCAAAAATTTTAGCTCGGTTGCCTCGTTATACTCGCTTCTAATCAAAATTTGAGTTCGAAAGTTATATTGCGTTGTCAAGCGTCGCTTAAAAATTTTTCGATATACAACTCGTATAATCTCAAAATTTTTAGCTAGCTTTCCTAGCAATACTCGCTTTTGACTAAAATTTAAACAATAATTAAACCCGGCGCAGGACATATCTTGTCCTTAGAGATATGACCCAAGAAAAGATGTGTCCCCGTTAGAAAATAATAAATAGTAGAGGAGGATAAAAAAGGTGGCAGGTAGAGAGTTCCCTTTAGAGAAGACAAGAAATATAGGAATTGTTGCACATATTGATGCAGGAAAAACCACAACAACTGAAAGAATACTTTTCTACACTGGTAAAACTCACAAAATTGGTGAAGTTCATGAAGGTGAAGCTACCATGGACTGGATGGTTCAAGAGCAAGAAAGAGGTATTACAATTACTTCTGCTGCTACAACTTGCCAATGGCTAGGAAATCGTATCAATATTATAGATACTCCTGGACACGTTGATTTTACAGTTGAAGTTCAAAGATCTTTAAAAGTTCTTGATGGTGCTGTTACAATTTTGGCAGCAAAAGGTGGTGTTCAACCACAAACAGAAACAGTTTGGAGACAAGCTGATAAATACGAAGTTCCAAGGATGGTATATGTAAACAAAATGGATACTACAGGTGCTGATTTTATGCTTTGCGTAGACCAATTACGTAATCGTTTAAAAGCAAATGCTATTCCAATTCAATTACCAGTTGGAGCAGAGGAAAACTTTAAAGGTATAGTAGACCTAATTAAAATGAGAGCATTTATTCATAAAGATGACTTAGGAAAAGAAATAGAAGAATGTGATGTTCCAGAAGAATTAAAAGCACAAGCTGAAGAATATAGGGCAAAATTAATAGAAGCTGCAGCAGAACAAGATGATGAATTAATGATGAAATACCTAGAAGGTGAAGAATTATCAGAAGAAGAAATTAAAAAAGCTATCAGAATAGGAACAATAGCAAATAAAATAGTTCCAGTATGCTGTGGTTCTTCATATAAAAATAAAGGTGTTCAAGAATTATTAAATGCAGTTGTAGCATATATGCCATCACCACTTGATATTCCAAATATCAAAGGTGTAGACATGGAAGGTAATGAAGTTGAAAGAAAAACTGATGATAATGAACCATTTTCAGCTTTAGCATTTAAAATTGCAACAGACCCATTTGTTGGAAAACTTTGTTTCTTTAGAGTATATTCAGGAACATTAGATTCTGGTTCAACAATTTTAAATGCAAATAAAGATAAAAAAGATAGGATGGGAAGAATTTTATTGATGCATGCAAATCACAGACAAGATATTGATAAAGTTTTTGCTGGTGATATTGCTGCAGCAGTAGGCTTAAAAGAAGTATCTACAGGTGATACACTTTGCGACCCAGCACATCCAGTTATCTTAGAGTCAATGGAATTCCCAGAGCCAGTTATTGATATTGCTATTGAGCCAAAAGATAAGGCAAATAGCGAAAAAATGGGTATAGCTTTAGCAAAACTTGCTGAAGAAGATCCAACATTTAAAACTTGGACAGACCAAGAATCTGGGCAAACAATTATTGCTGGTATGGGTGAGTTGCACTTAGATATCATAGTTGACCGTCTAAAAAGAGAATTTAAAGTTGAGTGCAGTGTAGGTAAACCACAAGTTTCTTACAAAGAAACAATTAGAAATAAAGTTAAAGTACAAGGTAAATTCATCCGTCAATCTGGTGGTCGTGGACAATATGGTGATGTATGGTTAGAATTAGAACCATTAGAGCCAGGAAAAGGAATTGAATTTGAAAGCAAAATTGTTGGTGGTGCTGTTCCGAAAGAATACATCAAACCAATTGAAGAAGGTGTTAGAGAAGCTGCACAAAGCGGTATTCTAGCAGGTTACCCTGTAATTGACTTTAAAGCTACATTAGTAGATGGTTCTTACCACGAAGTAGACTCTTCAGAAATGGCCTTCAAAATTGCAGGTTCTATGGCATTTAAAGAAGGATGTAAACAAGCTAAATCTGTTATATTAGAGCCAATTATGAAAGTTGAAGTAACAGTTCCAGAAGAATACATGGGAGATGTTATTGGAGATATTAACTCTAGACGTGGTAAAATGGAAGGTATGGAAGCCATCCAAGGAAATCAAGTTATTAGAAGCTTTATTCCATTATCAGAAATGTTTGGATATGCTACAGATTTACGTTCTAAAACACAAGGTAGAGGAACATATTCTATGGAACCAAGCCATTATGAAGAAGTTCCAAAATCAGTATTTGATGCAATTGTAGCATCACGTACTAAAAAACAAGACTAAGTTTTGAATTTATATTACTTTAGCTATATCATATGATACTAAAAACGCTGTCCTTGTTGTCGGCTCTCCTTCCAAATGTCAAAAAGCATAACTGCTTTTTGACACAACTTGAAGGAAGCCTCTAGAGCTACGCTTTGCTCCGCCTACGCGGACTTAGCTTATTTTAGTATCATATGATATTGGCTGAAACGTAATATAATTGCAAAACTTTAAAAAAACACTTGCATTTTTAGGAAATATGTTATAAAATACAAGTGTTATTTAGAGATTAGATGGTTAGAAATTAAAACTATTTAATCACTAAGATAAAATTAGATATTAATATTAAAATAAAAGAGTTAGAGACGAAATTTGAAGTTAAGTTTAGCAATGTAAACATCTAAATTCTAACTTCTAAAATCCAAATTCTAGCAAAAAAAAAGGAGGAAATTAAAATGGCTAAAGCAAAATTTGAAAGAACAAAGCCACACGTTAACATTGGTACAATCGGACACGTTGACCATGGTAAAACAACAACAACAGCAGCTATTACAAAATACCTAGGATTACTAGGAAAAGCTAAATATGAAGCATATGATCAAATCGATAGTGCTCCAGAAGAAAAAGCAAGAGGAATCACAATCAACACAGCTCACGTAGAATACGAAACAGATAACAGACACTATGCACACGTAGACTGCCCAGGACATGCTGACTATGTTAAAAACATGATTACTGGTGCTGCTCAAATGGATGGTGCAATTCTAGTTGTATCTGCAGCTGATGGTCCAATGCCTCAAACAAGAGAGCATATCTTACTTGCTAGACAAGTAGGTGTTAAATATATCGTAGTTTACCTAAATAAATGCGATATGGTTGATGATGATGAATTATTAGAATTAGTTGAAATGGAAGTTAGAGACCTATTAACAGAATATGGTTTCCCAG
>CALXVE010000041.1 GCA_944391885.1 uncultured Clostridia bacterium
GTAGGTGCATTTCCAGCATATGGATATATAAAAAGTCCAGAAGACAATCATAAATTAATTATTGATGAAGAAGCAGCCGAAATTGTAAGAAAAATTTTTGACTGGAAAGTAAATGAAGGTTTAGGAAATTTAAGCATATGCTATAGATTAAATGATATGGGTATTTTAAATCCAACAGGATACAAAAAGAAAAAGCTAGAGCAAAATTATAATAACTCTAAAATAATTAAAGAAGATTATTCATGGTGCCCATCAACTGTTAGAAATATATTAAAAAACGATATTTACATAGGAAATATTACACAGGGGAAAAGAAGGGTAAAAAGTTATAAGGTTCATAAAATAGAGCAAGTGCCAGAAGATGAGTGGATTACAGTGGAAAATATGCATGAGCCTATTATAGAAAAAGAATTATTTGAGAAAGCACAAATATTAAGAAAAGTTGATACTAGGGTGCAAGATAATGGAACTTTAAGCATGTGGGCAGGAATACTAAAATGTGCAGATTGTGGTAGGGCAATGCATAAAAAATACTGTAAAAATAAAAGTGGTACTGTTTATGAATATTACATATGTGGCACATATAGAAAAAAATCTAATAAATTATGCACAAAGCACACCTTAAAACTTGAAGAACTAGAAATGGCAGTATTGGAAATTATTAAATTACATATAAATTGTGTGGATATTCCAAAATTATTAGAACAAATACATAAATTAAATCTTAAAAAATCAGTAGCTAAAAATATGGAAAATATTAAAAAAGCTAAAGAAAAAGAAATAGAAAAATTAAATAATTTAAAAAGAGGCTTATATGAAGACTGGAAAAATGAAGATATAACAAAACAAGAATATATAGAATATAAACAAAAATATGAACAAGATATTGAAAAAATAGAAAAAATTATTGTAAACATAGATAAACAAAAAGTAGAACAAAAAGAGATTATAAATGAAAATAGTAAGTGGATTGAAAATTTTAAAACAAATAAAAATATAACGGAATTAGATAGGGATGTTATTACAGAGCTGATTGATTACATAGAAGTCCATGAAAATAAAAAACTTACAATTCATTTTAAATTCGCAAAATAAACAAATATCAAAACTTTCTATTACAAACCTCTAACTTCCAACTTCCAATCTCCAACTTCTCATCTCTCATCTCTAACTTCTAACCTCTAAATTCCAACATCCCACTTCTCACATCCCACTTCTCACTTCTCATCTCTCACCTCTCAATTCTAAATTATAGCGCCAAAATACACCAAGCTGGTGTGGTAGCAGCACCAGTAGGTGGTCAAGTGCTATCAGAGGTACTTTCATATTTAGAGTTAACAAAAGACAATATAAATGATGAAAATTAAGCATTAAGTGAAACAAAATACCATAAAATCAATTTGTGTAACTATGAAAAGTTTAAAACAAATGAAAATTAAGGAAATAAAAAAATCAAAAAAACCTATACAAAAATTTCATTTCGTTATATAATGTAAACGGAAAAATGGAGAGGATGGTAAGTATATGAATTTAACAAATATCTTATCCGGATTAGAGGGCTTAAAAGTAAAGGGAAACCTTGAAATAGAAGTAAATAGCATACAAAGCGACTCTAATAAAATAAAAGAAGGAGATATGTTTATAGCCATTGATGGATTTGAAACAGATGGACATAAATATATAAAACAAGCAATACAAAATGGTGCAAAAGTCATAATGGCACAAGAGGATAGGGCTTCTAGAGATATGATAAAAGAATTGCCAGAAGATGTTACATTTATATCAGCACCTAATACAAGGCATGCAATTTCAATTTGTGCATGTAATTTTTACAAAAATCCTTCACATAAGCTAAAATTAATAGGTGTAACAGGCACAAAAGGAAAAACTACCACCACATTTATGATAAAGTCATTACTAGAAAAGCAAGGATATAAAGTTGGCTTAATTGGTACAATTTGCACATATATTGGTGCTAAAAACTTAGGGGATAATGACAGAACCACGCCAGAAAGCCTAGAATTACAAGAACTTTTAGCAAAAATGGTAAAAGAAAAATGTGATTTTGCAGTAATGGAAGTATCTTCACAAAGCCTAAAATTAAATAGAGTAGATGGCTGTAAATTTGAAATTGGAATTTTCACAAATTTTTCAAAAGATCATATAAGCAAAAAAGAACACTCAAGTATGGAAGAATATTTTGAATCAAAAGTAAAATTATTTAAAATGTGTAAATATGCCTATATAAATTCTGATGATATATATGCAAATAAATTACCAGAATTAGTGCCAGAGTGCAATTTTACAGCATATGGAATTGATAACCCATCAGATTTGCTTGCTAAAGATATAACTGTAACAAATAGTTATGTAGATTTTAAGGTAAAACTAGGAGATAAAAATTATAGAGTGAAAACAGATATACCTGGCAGATTTAGTGTGTATAACTCATTAGCAGCAATAAGTGTGGCATTAAAATATGGCACTACACCAGAAAATATTATTGAGGCATTATCAAAAGTGCGTGTGCCAGGAAGAAGTGAATTAGTAGACAATAATAGAGAAATTACAATAATGATAGATTATGCACACACACCAGAAAGTTTGGATAATATTTTAACCACAGTGCAGGAATATACAATTGGTGAGGTAATATGTGTATTTGGCTGTGGGGGAGATAGAGATGCAGGCAAAAGACCTATAATGGGTGAAATTGCCGGAACAAAAGCAGATTATACAATTATTACTTCAGACAATCCAAGAACCGAGAAACCAGAAGATATTGTTGCAGAAATAGAAAAAGGAATAAAAAAGACAAAAGGTAAATATGAGTGTATTGTAGATAGAAAACAGGCAATAAAAAAAGCAATTGAAATGGCCCATAAAAGAGATATGGTGCTAATTTGCGGAAAGGGTCATGAACTAACACAAGAAATTAATGGCAAAAAATATCCATTTGACGAAAGAGAAATAGTAAAGGATATATTAAACACCAACTAACCCCAGCGCGGGACATACCTTGTCCCTAAAGAAGTGACCATAGTTAAAGGTGTGTACCCGTCAAAAAACAAAAAATAGCAGTAGACCAAGGAGGAATCATGGAATTTCAGACAAAAATTATTTTACTAGCTTTTGCAATTAGTGTAATAATTGCACTTATAACAATTCCAATTTTAAAAAAATTAAAAGTTGGGCAAATAGAAAGAAAAGAAGGACCACAATCACATTTAAAAAAACAAGGAACTCCAACAATGGGTGGAATTATAATGATAATTACCATCCTAATATTAGGAATTTTCATGGTATGGGATTATACAAGATCAGATGAACAAACCGATAAAATAATAGGGCAAAACCTAATACCATTAATTGCAGTAACAGTAGGATTTGGAATAATAGGTTTAATAGACGACCTAAAAAAACTAATTGGAAAAAACACAGAAGGATTAAGACCAGCATATAAAATGCTTGGCTTGCTAATAGTATCTGTTGGATTTTCATTATACATTACACAAATTTTAAATATAGGAACAGATATATATATACCATTTTTTAAAACATATTTAACATTGCCAATATGGCTATATGTACCATTTGCAGTACTAGTATTACTTGCTACAACAAATGCTATTAACTTAACAGATGGAATTGATGGGCTATCAACAAGTGTTACAACAATTATTATCACATGCCTAACAATGATTGGAGTAGTATTAGGCTTAAAAGAAATTACAGTAATTGGAAGCATTTTAATTGGTACTTGCTTAGCATTTTTAATCTTTAATTTGCACCCAGCCAAAGTAATGATGGGAGATACAGGCTCACTATTATTAGGTGGTGCCATTGCAAGTATGGCATTATACCTAAAAATGCCATTACTTTTAATAATTATAGCTTTAGTTCCAATTTTAGAGACACTTTCAGTTATGATACAAGTAGCATATTTTAAAAAGACTGGAAAACGTGTATTTAAAATGACACCAATACATCACCATTTTGAACTATCAGGCTGGAAAGAAAATAAAATTGTATCTGTATTTAGCCTAGTAACATTAATTTGCTGTGCTATAGGACTTATGGCAATATAAAATTAGAAAGGATGTAAGTATATGCCAACAAAAGCGAAAAAGGCTTCAAAATTTATAAATAATCCATTTGACTTTATTCTATGCATAATTGTATTTATACTACTTGCATTGGGAATAGTAATGGTACTTTCTGCCTCAGCACCATCAGCACTAGCAGAAGGCGGTGAAGCATATGAATATGCAGGAAAACAATTGATATTTGCGGTAATAGGCTTAATTGCGATGTTTTTTATATCTAAAATAGATTATAGATTTTATAAAAAATTCTATTGGCCGATATATTTCTTCTCATGTGCAGTATTATTATTAGTTTTAATTCCAGGATTTGGAATAGAAGTAGGTGGAGCAAGAAGATGGGTAGGAATACCAGGATTAGGTCAATTTCAACCATCAGAGCTTACCAAAATAGGCTTAATAGTTTTTTATGCAGGATATTTATCAGACCATAAAGATGAATTGAAAGACTTTTGGAGAGGTTTTGTAAAACCATTATGCTTTTTAATACCACCAATTGCAATACTATTTTTTATACAAAACCATTTAAGTGCATCATTAATAATTGCCATGATAGCATGTGTAATGATGATTATAGCAGGAGCAAGGCTTTTACACTTTATATGTGCAGGAATAGTTGGAGCATTGGGAGCAGGAGCATATATAATTTCTCAAATAACATCGGGTGGGGCAGAGTCAAATTTCCGTATAGATAGAATAATTTCATTTTTAGACCCATGGGCAGATGCCACAGACACTGGCTGGCAAGTAGTTCAAAGCTTATATGCCATAGGCTCAGGTGGACTATTTGGAACAGGCTTAGGTGGAAGCAAACAAAAATATTTATACATATCAGAGCCACAAAATGACTTCATATTCTCAATAGTTGCAGAAGAATTAGGATTTGTAGGCTGTGTAATAATAATAGCTTTATTTGCAGTATTTATTTGGAGAGGAATTTTAATTGCAATGAAAGCACCAGATAACTTTGGAGCATTACTTGCAACAGGAATTACCAGTTTAGTAGCAATTCAAGTAATTTTAAATATCGCCGTAGTAACTTCATCAATGCCAAACACAGGTATTCCGCTACCATTTTTCAGTTATGGTGGAACAGCACTTTTGATTTTACTATCTAGTGTACGGTGTACTTTTAAATATTTCACGAGCCTCTAAGGGCGCTTGAGAAATAAACTTGGGGCAGAGTAAAATTAAGATGAAAGGAATAAAAGGATGAAAGTAATAATTGCAGCTGCTGGTACTGGTGGGCATATAAACCCAGGTATAGCAATAGCAAATAAAATAAAAAAAGAGGAACCAAACTCAGAAATCATATTTATTGGAACTGAACGTGGATTGGAAAATGATTTAGTTCCAAGAGCAGGCTATGGGTTAAAAACTATTCAAGCATATGGTTTTGATAGAAGGATTTCTTTTGAAAATATAAAGAAAATGTATAAAACATTTCGCTCAATAGGTGAAGCAAAAAAAATAATACAAGAATTCAAGCCAGATATAATTATAGGAACAGGTGGGTACATTTGCGTGCCTGTAGGTATTGCTGCTAGCAAAAAAAACATACCAATTGTGCTACATGAAAGCAATGCCTTCCCTGGGATAGCAATTAAAATGCTTTCTAAAAAAGCAAATACTATTTTATTAGGTTTTGAAGATGCAAGGTCGCGTATTCCAAATGCAAAAAATATTGTGGTTACAGGAACCCCAACAAAAGTAAAACACATAGATATTTCACAAAGTAAAAGGTTAGAACTTTTAAAAGAAATGGGATTACAAGAAAACTTGCCAATAGTACTATGCTTTGGTGGTAGCCAAGGAGCGCATAGCATTAATGAAAGCTTAACACAAATTATTACTAATCAAAAAAACACTAATTACCAAATAATATGGGCTGCAGGACCTGCGCAATATGAGGAAGTAAAAGAAAAACTTAAAAAACAAAAAATGGATATAGAAAATTTAAAAAATACCAAAATAGTACCATATATATATAATATGGAAGAAATAATGAACTTGGCAGATTTGGTAGTTTGCAGAAGTGGCGCAATGACAATTACAGAAATATCAAATGTGGGAAAACCTGCAATATTTATTCCGTTTCCATTTGCAACTGAAAACCACCAAGAATATAATGCGAAAGTTTTGCAAAAAGTGGGAGCTGCACAAATTATATTAGATAAAAACTTAACAGCAGAACTATTAAACGAAACAATAGAAAAAATGATAGAAGATAAAGAAAAATTAAAACAAATGGGTGAAAAAGCAATTAAAGTTTCTATTCCAAATGTTGAGGATAGAATATATAATGAGATAAAGAAAATTATTAAATAAAGAATCAAAAGTAATGATGTAAACAAGGCTTGGGAGAAATTGCTATTTGAAATAAACTTGTTAGACGGAAGCTTAAATGTAATTTTAAAAATTAAATTGTAAAAAAATGTAAAAAGACTTGCCAATTTTATATGTATTATTATATAATGGAGCCTGTACTGCTAAAGAAAAGGAGGGGAAAAAGCGCTTTGGAAAAGTCTGTTAAGGTCTATGGCAATGTAGCCATTACCGACTGTATCACAGAAGGAGTAACAAAAGAATTTCCAATAAATTTAGAATATTATAAAATACGTAATAAAATAATACAAAACGAAGATAAACCATATGGAATTGGCATAATAAAAATACATAAAGATAAAACGGAAACTACAATTGAAAAAAGTGAATTCAGTCATATTTTTAAACAAGAAAAAGAAGCTGACAACATGTTAAAATTACTACTTAAAAACAAAGTAACACCAATGTCTCTAAGATACATTTTAGAAGATGTTGTTGGTATTTAGGGACAGTCCCTTTTTACCCATTTGGGGGTAATTTGGGACAGGTTGGGATTACATAATATGGTGTGTAAAAATACAGCAAACCACAATTATTAGTAAAAAAGTCTGTGGATACTATGCTGTATTGGAAACACATCATATTTTTTTGTGAGCAGGAATGAAAAATAATAATTTTAATATCTGGCAGATGTAATATTATAGTAGGAATATGCCTATTGTTAATAATATTAATATGTGATAAAATAACTAACAAGTTGTTAAAAAGAGGGGTTACAAAATGCGAATTAGGTATAAACCATGGGCAAGAAAAGAATTAGAAGAAAGTAAATTTTATAGAGAAAATTCACAAGAATTAATTGGTAAATGGAGACAAGAATTTGTAAGACCAAGCCAGCCTTTTTTTGTAGAATTAGGCTGTGGCAAGGGTGGCTTTATATCACAAATAGCCTGTAAACACCCAGAAAACAATTATCTTGGAATAGATTTAGTAGACCCAATGCTAGGCTTAGCAAAAAGAAAAATAGAAGAAGCTTACAAAGAAAATAATAGGCAAATAGACAATGTACTTTTGACAAGATTTGATATCGAACGCATTTTACTAATATTAAATAAGCAAGATGAAATAGATGGAATATATATTAATTTTTGTAATCCATGGCCAAAGGCAAAACACCGTAAAAAAAGGCTAACATACACAAGGCAGTTGGAACATTATAGAGAATTTTTAAAACCAAATGGATGCATATTTTTTAAGACAGATGATGATGAACTTTTTAGAGATAGCATTAAATATTTTGAAGAATGTAATTTTGAAATAGAAAAAATAACTTATGATTTAAAGTCAGATACGGATTTTTGGGAAAATATTGAAACAGAACACGAGAGAATGTTTACTGAGCAAGGACTTAAAATAAAGGCATTAATAGCAAAAAAGGTAGAAATATAATAGTATGTTCACAAAATGGACATAAAATGTTTGTATAATTTGTTAGAGGTTAGAAGTTAGAAGTTAGAGTTTGGAAATGTAGGAGTGGTGATAACCACTGTTTGACCAAGATGAAAGGAATTGATATAAATATGAACAATGTTACTGTTTTGGTTGTTGATGATGAGTCAAGGATGAGGAAATTAATAAAAGATTTTTTGGCGCAAAAAGGTTATAGTATTTTAGAAGCAGTAGATGGTGAAGATGCACTAAAAGTATTTACAGAAAATCAAAATCAAATTAATTTAATTTTATTGGATGTAATGATGCCAAAACTAGATGGTTGGTCAGTTTTGCGTCAA
Organism: uncultured Clostridia bacterium; assembly: GCA_944391885.1. Classification (GTDB taxonomy): domain Bacteria; phylum Bacillota; class Clostridia; order TANB77; family CAG-508; genus CAG-273. Next base: position 8,219 of record CALXVE010000041.1, read on the forward strand.
ATTAGGCAAACATCAAAAGTACCAATTATAATGCTAACAGCAAGAGGAGAGGAACAAGACGAACTATTTGGCTTTGAACTTGGTGTTGATGAATATATTGCAAAACCTTTTAGCCCTAAAATTTTGGTTGCAAGGGTAGAGGCACTTTTAAAAAGAACCATGGGCGATAAAAATGAAGTGAAAGATTATGGAGGAATTACAATTGACCCAGAAGGAAGAACTGTAAAAGTAGATGGAAAAACAGTTGAACTAAGTCTAAGAGAATATGAACTGCTAAAGTACTTAGTTGACAATGAAAATATTGCATTATCAAGGGATAAAATTTTAAATAATGTTTGGAATTATGACTATTATGGAGATTCAAGAACTATTGACAGTCACATAAAGAAAATTCGTCATAAATTAGGTAAAAAAGGTAAATACATCGAAACAATGCGCGGAGTAGGTTATAAATTTGAAGTAAAGGAAAAATAAACTAAATGAGAATAATCAGGGAAAAATTTAAATCAGTTAGATTTAGGTTATTCGCAGTACTATGTGCTGTGGTTATCTTTTTAGTACTTTGTTTAATCCTAGTAAATAGTGCAGTTTTAAAAAATTTTTATGTATATTCTAAAACAAATACAGTAAAGGATTTATATGATAAAATTAATAATTACTATGCAGACCCAAACTTAAATATCAATTTGGAAAATGAATTAAGTAAAAGTGCTTTTATTAATAATTTTGATATATTAATAAAAACTGATACTGACCTAATTTTATTTTCAACAGATAGAGATTTTTTAGCATCGTTAGATAGAATTCAAAGTGATGAACAATTAATAAAAGAGCCGGAAAAAAATATAATATATCAAGAAAATGATATGAGAATTAGCAAAGTTGAGGACAATTTTTCGAATTTAAATTATATTTTGTTAACTGCAAATTTGGTGAACGGATATACATTATATATACGTATTCCAATTGCACCAATTGAGGAAAGCGTTGAGATTTCTAATAATGTATTACTTTTAATTGGAATTTTAACAATAATTATTGCAGCACTTGTAGTTTCTGTTATTTCACGAAAATTTACAGACCCAATTTTAGAATTAAATGATATTACTAAAAAAGTTACCCAATTGGACTTTAGCAAAAAATATAGAATTAATGATTCGAGTGATGAGATTAACGAACTTGGAAAAAATATTAATACAATGTCAGATAGACTAGAAGGAACGATTAAGCAGCTAAGGGATAATAACAAAGAACTAGAAAGAGACATTGAAGAAAAATCCAAGATTGATGAAATGCGTAAACAGTTTATTTCAGATGTATCACATGAACTAAAAACACCAATTGCATTAATACAAGGATATGCAGAAGGATTAGTAGAAAATGTTAACAAAGATGAAGAGTCAAGAAAATTCTATGCAGAAGTTATTTTAGATGAATCAAATAAAATGGATGCATTGGTAAAACAGCTACTAGAACTTATGAAACTTGAATATGGAAAACGCCAATTTGATGATAAGGAATTTGACTTGGTAGAATTAATAAATGGTGTAATACAAAATTGTCATGTTATGCTTGAAGACAAGAAAATAGACGTTGTTTTTAAGCCAAAAGAACCAATTTATGTAAAAGCGGATAGTTTTTATATTGAGCAAATAGTGACAAATTACTTTACAAATGCGATTAAACATGCAGATAATGTGGATGGAAAAAAACAAATAAAAATAAGAATAAAACTCCAAAAAGAAAAAGCAAGAGTGTATGTTTTCAATACGGGTGAACAAATTGAAGAAAATGAATTGGACAGGATTTGGGGCAGATTTTACAAGGTGGATAGTTCTCGTAACAGAGAAAACGGTGGAAGCGGAATTGGATTATCACTTGTAAAAGCGATACAAAATAATTACAAAAATGCTTATGGTGTAGAAAATAAGCCAAATGGGGTTGAGTTTTATTTTGATGTTAATTTGAATTAGGGACAGTTCCTTTTTTCCCATTTATGGGTAATTTGGGACATGTCAGTTAGTGCGAAAATTTTTGACAATATTTTTTAGTGAATTATATTATTTCCACAATTGTATTATAACGATTGTCCTTGCTGTCGCCTTCCATCCGCATGTCAAAAATAAATTTTTGACATGGGTAAAGTAGTTGGAAGGCTCTAGAACTACGCTAACGCTCCGCCTGCGCGGACTGCACTT
>CALXVE010000042.1 GCA_944391885.1 uncultured Clostridia bacterium
GTTAGTATAGCATACAATTTACAATAAAACAATACAAAAAAACAAATTTTCGCAAAAAGTTTTTTGTTAAGTTACTTTATTTTTTATTTGTATTTCTTCAGCTTTGTTGATAGTATTATCTACAATATTTTTTATTCTAGTATATTTTTTAGCAAAATAGTATATTAGGCAAGAGTAGTTATATTGATAATTACTCTTATTTATGATACTATATTAACAACAGAAAATAGTAAGTTGTCGCTCATATTTTTTTAATGATTAGAACGGCAACTTATTTTTTTGAAATTTTTAAAAAAATTTGTAACCTTTTTAAGAAAAATGTTACTATGTATATGAAAGTTAACTAAAATAAAAGGAGATTTAGATCTAAATTGAAAAAAGAAACTTTAAAAGATTATCTATTAAATGACAAAGTAAATATAGACAAACTATTAGATGACTTCTATGGATATGTCTATATAATTGTAAAAAATGGGGTTAGTATATATCTAACAGATGAAGATATAGAAGAAATAATATCTGATGTATTTATTGCCGTATGGAACAATAGTGAAGAGATTTCTGATACTATAGATATTAAGGCTTACCTAGCAGGAACTGCTAAAAACATTATTAAAAATAAGTACAGAAAAAACGAAATAAATTTTTCTATATCTGAGTATGAAGAAAAAATTGTAGATAATAGTAATCTCGAAAAACAAGCAGAAGAAAATGAGCAAAGCATAATAATAAAAAACACATTAAAAACTCTAAAAAAAGAAGAATATACTGTATTTATTATGTTTTACTATGAGAATAAATCAACAAAAGAAATTGCAGAACGCTTAAGCTGTAAAGTTGGAACTGTAAAAGTTATTCTTCATAGAGTTAGAAAAAAAATAAGAAAAAATTTAGAAGATGGAGGTTATGGCTATGAAAAGTAACGAACTAAAAGAGAGAATAAGAAAGAACATAAAAGAAGAAATAGCTATATCAAACATCAGAAAGGAGTTTGGTATGAAAACTAATAAAAATAAGAAATTAGTCTATGCAATTTCATCTATATGTGCTGTATTTATATTAGGAATAGGCATAATTGTAGGAACAAGTAAACTAAATAACAATATATTTCCAGATAATAGTTTAGAAATTGGAAAAACAGAAGATAAAAGTTTAAATATTGAATTAAAAATAAATATACTAAAAGATATGGCAATGACAAGTTTAGATGCTGATACAAAAACTATTGAATTAGAACAATTACCAGAAAAATTTATGTTTATGAAAAATTTACTGATACCAGAAGAATATGAGTTTGAAAATAGCTATACTGTTTTCACTAGAGAGGACAAAGAAGTAGCAGAATACAATAAATTGCACGACTATATATTAAATTATAGAAAAGATGACTTGAATAATATACAAATAGCTTTTTCAAAAATCGAACCACCTATAAGAGATTATTTTATCCAAGAAGGAGATAAGATTTCCAAAATAGGCGATGTAGAATTAAAAATTTCACAATGGAAAAAAATGTATATTGTAAATTTTGAATACAAAGATATTTATTTTGATATTGAAACTACAGGAATTACAGAAGAACAATTAGTGAATTTATTGAAGTCAATAATTGAAAAAATGTGAGTTATTGTATTTCAAATAAAGATAACAATATAATTGGAAAATTATTTTATACAGTAATTGTATAGAGTAATTTTCTTTTTATGTTATAATTATACACAACTAAAAATAGCTACTTATTTCTTCTAATCCATTAAAATTAAATTGTCTTAATACCTCATATGTAACAATTGCTACAGAATTTGATAAATTAAGTGAGCGTAAATGTTTCCTCATAGGAATTCTAATAGTATTTTTTATATATTTTTGTAATAAATCTTCTGGCAAGCCTTTTGTTTCCTTACCAAATAAAATGTATATTTCTTCAGATTTTGTATAATTTATATCTGAGTAACATTGTTTTCCTTTTGTTGTGGAAAAATACATTGCATTTTCTTCTGGTGGGTATTTTTGTAAAAATTCCTGTAAGCTTTCATGTATTTCTATTTCTAACTTATCCCAGTAATCTAACCCTGCTCTTTTAAGATATTTATCAGACAATTCAAAGCCTAATGGCTTTACTAAATGAAGTTTTGCTTCTGTAGCAGCACATGTTCTTGCAATATTTCCTGTGTTTTGTGGTATTTCTGGTTCGACCATAACAATATTTAATTTCATAATATCATCCTTCCAATTTTAATGCGATATATTAATTAATTTTATTGACTTCATTAAAACGTAATGTTAAAATGAAAAAAATGTCAAAAAAATAGCCTAATAAATTAAATATTAACATGAATAATGATTTATTTCAAGAATATAAAATAATAAATTAAAGAAAGGAATAGTGTAAAATATGAATATATGGCATGATATTGAAAAAGAAAGAATAAAAAAAGATGATTTTATTTCAGTTATTGAAATAAGCAAAAATGGAAGAAACAAATATGAATTAGATAAAGAAACCGGTATGCTTAGGCTAGATAGAGTACTATATACTTCTACGCATTACCCTGCAAACTATGGCTTTATTCCAAGAACATATGCAGATGATAATGACCCATTGGATGTATTAGTACTATGCCACGAGGAAATTGTGCCACTGACTTTAGTGGAGTGCTATCCTATAGGTGTTTTAACAATGGTTGATAATGATGAATATGACGAGAAAATTATTGCTATTTGTAAGCAAGACCCATTTTTAAATTGCTATAATGATATTAGTGAAGTACCAGCCCAGATTTCAGCAGAAATTAAGCACTTTTTTGAAGTGTATAAGCAATTAGAGGGAAGACAGACATCTGTTGATCAAATGCTTGGAAGGGAAGATGCAGAAAAAATTATTGAAAAATGTATGAAACATTATAAAGAAAAATTTGAAAATAATTAAAAGAAGGTAGAAAATGATTATTGAAAAAATATTTTTTAATATAATAGCAATTGCGCTTTTTACTATTATATTTTTAAAACTAATCCGAAAAAATGATACTAGCTATATATTAATACTAATACTTGAGTTTATAGGAATTGCTATTAATTTTACAGAATTATTTTTATCAGTTTCACTTAATTGGTTTTTAAAAACTATAACATATATTTTAACAGTAATTATTCCACTTTGGGTATTATGGCTTGAATATTTTAAAAAAATGAATTTTCCAGAATTTTTTAATTTAATAATAGGAGAAATTTTAATAAAAAGTGGAAAGCAAGAGCAAGCTAAAAATATGATGCTAAACTTTATAAGAAAAAATCCAAATAGCAAAGTGGCACATAAATTTTTGGCAGAGTGCTATGAAAAAGAGGAAAATTATGAAGCGGCAATTAGTGAATATATGAAAGTTACTGAATTAAATAGAAATGATATACAATCTGCATTTTGCCTAGCAAATGTGTTAAATAAAAATAAACAAAAAGAGCAGGCAATAGAAGTTTTGCAAGATATTTTAAATAGAAAACCAGAAAATGAACAAGCTGCTAATTTGTTAGGTGATATATATTTTGAAGAAGAAAGATATAAAGAAGCGGCTTCTTTATATATGACAATGCTAAGATACCATCCTGCAAGTTATGACATTTACTATAGCTTGGGTATGACATATGCAATGCTTAATGATTTTGGGCGTGCAAAAGAGTTTTATGAAAAAGCTGCAGAAATAAATAGTATGGATTACCACGCAAAGTTAAGCTTGGGGCAAATTGCTTTGGCATATGGGGATTTGGAAGAAGCGGAAAAATATTTTATGCAGGGAATAAAATCAGAGGAAACAGAATCTGGCTCATATTACTATTTATCTAAAATAGCAATGCTTAAAGGCGATGAAGATAAGGCAAAAAACTATATGAACGTTGCTGTTGATTTAGACCCAAGAAATTATAAACTTTCGCAAAAAGACCCTCTTTTCATGCCAATACGTAAGGAAATACATAAACCCGAAGAAGTAGAAAAACAAGAAGATGAAAAAATAGAAAAAGAGACTGAAAAAGAACTAAATAGTTTAACAAAAAATAAAGAAAAAAAGGTATATAATCATTTGCTTAAGACTAATTTGTTAATAGAAAACTTAAGCAATGAAGATTTGATGATGATTAAAAACAAGATGAAAAAGCAAAAAGCAAAAGAATTCGAGCAAAAGGAAAAAGGCCCAGAGTAGGAGGAAAAATAAATGGAAATTTATCAAGCTTTAATATTAGGTATAGTGCAGGGGCTAACAGAATTACTTCCAATTTCTAGTTCTGCACATTTAAATATTATACCATGGTTATTTAATTGGGTTAATCAGCCAGGCTTTCAAGAGGCGTTTGAAGGCTTTGATGTGGCCCTTCATTTTGGAACATTACTAGCAATAGGAATATTCTTTTTCAAAGATTGGATTGAACTTATTGTTGGTGGATTTAATCAAGTTGTAAAGAAAAAAACTACAACAGAAGGAAAAATGTTTTGGTACATAGTTCTTGCAACAATTCCAGGAGGAATTATAGGTTTTATTTTAGATAAATTTATGGATAATATTTTGGCAAAACCAATTATTATTGCAATAGCGTTAATAGTTATGGGAATTGTGCTTTACATAGTGGATAAAAAAGCAAAAAATGTAACAGAATATAAAGACATGACATTAAAACAAACATTTTTAATAGGATTATCACAAGCTTTAGCTTTTATTCCAGGTGTTTCAAGATCGGGAGTAACAATGACAACTGCAAGAGCAATGGGAGTAAAAAGAGAAGCAGCAGCCAAATATTCTTTTATGCTTTCAGCACCAATTGTGCTAGCTGCAACAATTTTTAAGGCAAAAGATTTTGTTTTTAGCATACCATTTTTTATAGGTATATTTGCTAGTTTTATAGTGGGAATATTTGTAATAAAATTTTTACTAGAATATTTAAGAAAAGGCAGTTTCAAAATATTTGCAATCTACCGTATTATATTTGGATTAGTAATTATTGGAGTATTACTAGTAAGAAGTGGGATGTGAGACATGAGTGTGAGATATGAATTTTATTTAGAAAGTATAATCTCACTTCCCAATACTTATCACTCACATCCAAATATTACAATCATATTACAATTATATTACAATTATATTAAAAAATATAAAAGGATATTGACTTTTTTTAATAAAAAGATAAAATAAAATCATAAAACATGTAATAAAATAAAATTTTGTAAAAAGATGAAAAAACTTCAAGTATTTTTGTCGTTTTTTTGCAAAATCTAAGAATAGAAAATTATTTTAAACGAAGGAGAAAAAAAGATGGCAAGTTGCTTAGGATTATATGTTGAACAAAACCTAATTAAATATGCAAAAGTTTCAAAAGATCGTGACACCATAAAAATCGAATCGTTTGGAATAAAATTCTATGATAGATTGGGAGAAGCTATTAGACAAATAATTTCTGATACTATTAGTTTCAAAACACCAATTAGTATTAATTTGTCAGATGAAACTTATAACTATTTTTACATGTTTAGTTTATTAAATAAAAATGATTTAAAAAAAGCTATTGCAACTGAATTTGAGTCAATATGTGTAGATAAAAATATAAATAAAAATGCATTTGAAACACGATATGCTTTGGCTAACAGCATAGAGGATAAAGAAAAAATCAAAGTTATACATGTATCTATTAATAAAAATTCATTAAATACATTAGAACAACAATTAGGAGAGTATACTGCTTCTACAATAAGCCCAATAGGTACAAGCATTGCAAATGTTGCAGGTTTAAAGGAAAAAGAAAATGTAGTTATAATTAACATGGAAGAAAAAACTACAGTTACAACAATTGTGGACCAAAAAATCTATAGTGTAGAAACAATAGAAGAAGGTTCAAAAAACGTATTAGATAGTATAAACATTAAAGAAAATTCATATTCAAAAGCATATGAAATTTGCAAAAACAGCACAATTTATACTATGGAAGGTAAAGAATTACAAGATGAAGAAAATGAATATTTAGATGATATAATGCCTACATTATATAAAATTGCAAGTAAAGTGAAAGAAACATTAGCAAATAAGACAATTAAAATAGATAAAATTTATATTACTGGAACATTATCTATTGTTAATAATGTAGACCTATACTTTCAAGAATTTTTCAGCACAGAAAAATGTGAAGTGATGAAGCCTTATTTCTTAAAAGATAATATTAAAATTAATATGAAGGATTTTATTGAAGTTAATTCTGCTATAGCATTAGCAATGCAAGGCCTAGGATATGGACTAAAAGACATGAACTTCAAAAAAAGAAATTGGAAGGATGAACTAAATATCACTTTTTCAAAATCTAACTCCGCAGATGGTCAAAAAGGTAAATCAGGAATAACAAATAAAAATATTGATTTATCAGGATTGTTTAGATTTAATTTGAATGAAAAATTAGATAATATAGAAGTATGGATGCTAAGAGTGGCAGGTGGAATACTTGCGTTAATTATTATATATGTTGGATTTGTAATGTTTTTAGATTATTCTCTAGAAAGTAAAAATAAAGAAGTAGCAGATGTAAAACAATATACTCAAGCACAAATAAATGCTGTAAATAATGATATATCAAAGGTAAACCAAAAGACAAATCAATATCAGCAATTGTCTGACAACTTGAAAAACATTAGTGAGGAAGCTGCGGAAAACAGCAGGAATAAAAAATCAATACCAAATTTGCTTAGCCAAATAATGTTTTCAATTCCACAAGGTGTACAAGTCACATCAATTGAAAATACAAATGGAAGACATATTATCATAAATGCACAATCAGAAAAATACGAACAATTAGGTATTTTCAAAGCTATTTTAAAAACACAGGGAATTTTAGCACCAGACACAGTAGTTTCTTCTTCAGGTAGCAAATCAAATAATGTTGTTCAAATAGTAATAGAAGGAGATTTACCATGAAAAAAATATTAATTATTATTTTAATAATACTATTAATTGTTTTGGCGTATGTGACTATCTTTAGAGGAATTTCTATTGGGAATTTTTCAATATTAAGTGTTGAACAAATCAAGAATGAAAATGACAACTTAACAGCAGAAATTGCCGAAACACAAACCTTAATGTATAGCACTTATACTACACAAACAGAAGGATTAGAAAAAAGTGTTTCTGGATTAATGCAAGCAAAAGAAGAATATTTGGATTTAGCAAATGTTAGTACAGAAGGTGAATTAAGTAAGGCAAGTAAAGAAGAAATATATAAAATTGAATATTTGTGGACAAGAATTGGTAGCCATGCAACTGATGAAGGCGTTATTTTAAGATTAGATGTTCAAACAGGCGGAACAGGAGAACCTGATGTTAAAAATTTGGCCTTTACAGTAAATGGAAACTATATAGCAATAATAAATTTTGTTACTTCAATAGAGGATGATAGTGAATTAGGATTTAGAATTGAAAACTTTAAGATATTACCTGGAACAGATGCTAATTCAAGGGAAGCAACATTTATGGTAAGAAATGTTAGAATTGAACAAGAAAATTTAACTACTAATGCAGGAACTGGGGTAAGCATGCAAAGCGTAGATGATACACAAAATGTAGACAATGCAGGTAATGTAGAAAATACTAATACAAATAATGCACCTGTTACAGAAAATCAAACCACAGTACAATAATTAAAAAGGAGTTAAAAATGGCTAAAGTTAAATCAATTTTTAAAGAAGTGTTTATTATGCTATTATTATGTATTGCTATTATACTTGTTTTGGGGGTAATATTCTATGATTCCATTCCAAGCAATAAAGTGGTACCTAATAAACCAGTAGCATATGAAACACCAGAAAATATACAGGAAGAAATTAATGAAGAAGTTTCTGGAATTAATAAGGTAGAAGTATCTTATGAAATTACAAGTTCAGACCTTACATTATATAAGCAAACAAATGAATATATTTCAGGAAATCCAGACCCATTTGCAGACCCTACAAAAGAAGATGAAAATCAACCTGCAGATGGTACAAATAATAATGGTGGTAGCACTACTACACAGCCAGGACAAAATAATGATGACCAAGGAACTACCACAGACCCAGATCCAAATTCAACAGGTACTTTCTTTGAAAATACGGGTCATAAATAATTTTAGGTTATATTTATTTAAATAAATATATATATAACAAAAATCTAAAGAGAAAGGAGTAAAAAACCATGAGAAACTTAAAGGAGCAAAAAGGTATTACCTTAGTTGCATTAGTTGTAACTATCATCGTTCTATTAATTCTAGCTGGTGTTACAATTTTATATATATTAGGAGATGATGGAATTTTTGGAACAGCACAAAGAGCTGGAACAGAAACTGACGATGCATTTGTTAAAGAAGTTTTAATGACAGCTGTTTTACAAGCACAAACTGACTACTTTGATATGGGTTCAGCAGATAGAACTGTTACAAACAAAGCTACAGCTCAAACTTACGTACAGAATCAATTAACTGCTGCAGGTATTACTTCAACAGAATTAGTAGTTGAGAATTTCTATGAGACAGGTGCTGGCGTTAAACTTAGTGGAAATGTAGAGTATAAAGATGTATCATATACTGTTTCATATGATTCAACTTCTGGTGTAGCATTTACACTAACTAGAGCAGGTGCGTAAGTTAATATAATAAGAATAAAAGGGAAGGCATATGCAGGCATTTGTATATGCCTAAACTTTTAATATAGCTGGTGAGTGTTGAGCTGTGAGAAGTGTAAAACATAAAAATATAATTATTAATATAGAATTAAAGTGGGAGTAATAGATGCTAGGAATAGATATAATAATTTATATCATTATATTTTGCATAGGAACAGTATTTGGAAGTTTTTTTACACTTGCAGTGTATCGTATTCCTCTTGGAAAAGATATTTCGCATGAACGTTCCTTTTGCCCAAATTGTAATCATAAATTATCTTTTTTTGATATGATACCGATTTTAAGCTATATATGCTTAGGGGGCAAATGCAGATATTGCAAACAAAAGATTAGACCTAGATATTTAATGTTAGAAATTCTATCTGGTATAGTTTTTGTTTTATTTGCCATGTCTATCAATTTTAATGTTTTACAATTATCAGCAGATACGATTGTTTATTTAATCTTTGGACTATTGTATCTAGCAACATTATTTATCATAGCAGGAATAGATAAAGAAAAAATTCAAGTACAAAAAAAGGTTTTACTATTTGGATATATTGTTGAAGCATTGTATATACTATATCTTTATATAGTAGAAAAAGATTCTAATGTATATAGATATGTTATATACCTATCTGCTATTTGTGTTTTATTAACATTAGATATTGCAATTTTAAGAAGAATTGCAAAAAATAGTTATCCAATAGAAATATTATTACTATGTTTACTACTACTAACTTTCACATATGAGGGAGTAACAATTTTAAGCATTATTATGACCTTACTTATTATTTCATTTAAAATACTATTTCAAAAAATTGCAGATAAAAGAGGACAAACAGTACGCGTGAAAAAAAAGGCAATAAATCAAATGCCCATTGGCTTTTATTTATGTGTTTCTAATATAATTATATTAATAATTACTAATTTTTATATTTTTATATAGCATAATATAGATATAATTAACTTTAAGGAGAGGCTATGAAAAAATTACTATGTAAACTTAAATCAAATAAAGCTTTTACCATGCAAGATCTTATAATTGCTTTTATAATCTTACTTTTATTTACAGGTGTAGTTGGCAGTGGTATTGTAGCAATATACAGAGTACAAGCAGAGACAAAATTAAATTCTTTAGCAACATTATATGCAATTCAGATTATGGAGAATATACAAAAAATTAGTTATGATGAAGTGAAAAGCGGTGACTTAAAAAATTGGAGAGAAGACTATGGTATTCCAGATAGAATGAACCTTACTTTAGATGTTGCTGAGGTAAATAATAATAAAAAAAGAGTATTATTAACAATAAGTTATCAATTTTCTGGAAAAACAGAATCAATAGTCTTAGAAGAATTTAAGGCAAAAGAATATTAGGAGGAAATGATGAAATCAGAAAAAGGTCTGACATTAACTGCATTAATTATATATGTACTTATAGCAACTATAGCAATTAGTAGTGTTGCATTACTTAGTACCTATTTTTTCTCTAATATGAATACTATTAAGGAGCAAAGCCAGTATGCACCAGAGTTTAATAAATTTAGTATGTTTTTTATAGAAGATACAAAAAATAACTCTAGTGCTGTTGTTAATTCAAATAAAATAACTTTTGAAGATGGGATAGTGTATGAATATAGGTCAAGTGAAAAG
>CALXVE010000043.1 GCA_944391885.1 uncultured Clostridia bacterium
GCAGCAACTAATTCAGGAGAAAAACAACCTACCGGAACAAATGAAGCATGGAAAGCAAATAATATATATGACTTAGCAGGAAATGTAAATGATAGGACGTTAGAGGCCGATGACACCCTCCGTCGTGTTGATCGTCGGTGGCTATTACAACAGTTCCGGTTCCTTCATTCCAGCTTCTCACCGCAGCAGCGGCAGTCCGAACTACGGCATTTCCTACACTGGTTGCAGGCTCTCACTTTATGTAACCCTGTAAACTGTTAATGGAAGCTCAAGGGTTCCAAAATAATTGAGTGTTAAAATCTAACTGTGTAAATTCAAAAAGATGGATGGTGTATAATCCAGTGTGTGAAATATAAAAAAGTAGCACACTGGATTATACACCATCATTTTTTGTATTTTTAGCTTTAGTATGTCTTCTAACATTGCTTTTGTTATTTTTTCCCTTCCTTGTGAGAATAAAGTGAGGTTTTCCTCACTTTTTACTTTTTGTTTTTCTCTTAGTTCCAGCTTTTTTCGTAGTTTTTCTAGTGGTCTTTTTAACCTTTTTTTCCTTGTCTGGTTCCCATTTTTCTCCTACTTTTGGTGCGTTCCAAGAAATATATTCACAGGTTTTTCCATTGTTTTCACAAACATAGAATTTTCTGCCCCTTCTTGTCTTTTTTACTTGCACCTTTCCGCCACAAACTGGGCAAGGAACATCTATTGTTTCTATTATTGGTTTTGCATTTTTGCACTCTGGGTATCCTGGGCATGCTAAGAATTTTCCATATCTACCATATTTTATAACCATCATCCTACCACATTTTTCACATTGTACGTCAGAAACTTCCTCTTGCAATTCCACATGTTCTAATTCTTTTTCTACCTTTTCCACTTCTTTTTCAAATGGCCCATAAAACTCACGTATTACTTGTTTCCATGGCTCATTTCCCTCTGCTATTTCGTCAAATTCTTCCTCTATTTTTGCTGTAAATTCCACATCTATAACATCCGAAAAATTCTCCACTAATAATTGATTTACAATTTTGCCAAGGTCTGTTGGCACTAATTGTTTTTGCTCTTTTTGAATATATCTTCTTTCTAATATTGTAGTAATTGTTGGAGAATACGTACTTGGCCTACCAATCCCTTTTTCTTCTAGGGCTTTTACCAAGCTTGCCTCTGTATAGCGTGCAGGTGGCTGTGTAAAACTTTGTTTTGATTCTAACTTTTTCTTAATAACTTCTTGCCCAACTTTTAGTTCTGGTATAGAAACATTTTCTTCTTCTTTTTCGCCTTCTAAAGTTTCTACATATAGCACCATAAAGCCTTTAAATTTTAGTGTTTGCCCATTTGCTCTAAAGTGGTAATCATTTACTACAATATCACTACTAATTGTATCATAAACTGCTACTGCCATTTGGCTTGCAATAAATCTATTATATATTAATCTATATAATTTGTATTGGTCAGGAGTTAAAAATTCTTTGATTTTTTCTGGTTCTAAATCTATATATGTTGGTCTTATTGCCTCATGTGCATCTTGTGCATTTGATTTTGTTTTGTAATAGCGGTTTTCATAATAGCTAGCACCATATTTTTGTGTTATAACTGTTTTTGCCATAGCCCTTGCTTCTTCTGAAATCCTGGTTGAATCTGTTCTCATGTAAGTAATTAAACCAACTGTGCCTCTTTCTCCCACATGCACACCTTCATATAATCCTTGTGCAACAGACATTGTCTTTTTTAATGTAAAGCCTAATTTGCGAGATGCCTCTTGTTGCATTGTACTTGTAGTAAAAGGTGGTGCTGGTGTTCTTTTCTTTTCACCTTTCTTAATGTCTGCTACTATATATTTGCCTTTTTCTATTGCTTTTAAAATTTCTTTTACTTCATCTTCTGTATGAATTTCTAATTTCTTACTTCCTTTTCCATAAAAAGTTGCCACAAAATCTTTTTTGCTTTCTGGCTCTGTTAATGTTGCATATATGTTCCAATATTCTTCTGGTATAAAGTTTTGTATTTCCTCTTCCCTATCTACAATTAATTTTACCGCAATTGATTGAACCCTGCCTGCTGATAGCCCTCTTTTTACTTTTTTCCATAGCACAGGGCTAATTTTATAACCAACAATTCTATCTAACACCCTTCTTGCCTGTTGGGCATCTGTTAGATTTTTATCTATCGTCCTTGGCTTCTTTATGCTTTCCTTTACAGTTTCTTTTGTGATTTCATTAAAAGTCACCCTGCATTTGCTATCTTCCGGTATTTCTAATATATGTGCTAAATGCCAGGCAATTGCTTCACCTTCACGGTCAGGGTCGGTTGCAAGATATACTTGTTTAGCACTTTTTGCTTCTTTTTTTAAACTTTTAATTAAATCACCTTTTCCACGAATATTTATGTATTCTGGCTCAAAGTCATGTTCAATATCTATTCCCATTTTTGATTTTGGCAAATCGCGTATATGCCCCATGGATGCCATTACTTTTGTACTACCACCCAAGAATTTTTTTATTGTATTAGCTTTTGCTGGTGATTCCACAATAATTAATTTATCTGCCATAATAACCCTCTTTCTCTTGTTAATTTTATATATTGTTAATATTTCAAAACGCTTTTTTCCTATTATAGTATAATAACGTATATTTATTCATTTTGCAAGTTGTTTTTTCACTTAATCACATATAATAATATTATAATCTATTGCTATTTGGAAGTTTTTGGTATAAAATACTAGTAAATATTTTAAAAAAGGGTTGAAAATAATATGGCTAAGCGCAAAGATAAATTATACGAAGGCGAAAGACTGGAAGATTTTAGAGAATTAGTTGACAGATATGAAAATAGATATAAGGATAAAACTGCTTTTGTTTATAAAAAAGAGCCTAAAGCAGATGAACATATTTCTATTAGCTATGCTCAGTTTGCAAGTGATATTAAGGCTTTTGCAACTTCTTTGTTAGATATGAATTTGCAAAATAAAAAGGTAGCTTTAATTGCACCAAACCGTTATGAGTGGTGTGTGTGTTATTTGGCTATAACAACTGCGGATATTTCAATTGTGCCACTTGATAAATCCTTGCCTGATAATGAAATTAAAAATTTGATTATTAGAAGTAGTGCAGATGCTGTTATATTTGACCCCAAATACACTAATGTTTTTGAGCAGTTAAAATCAGAAGACACCAATCTAAAGCAATATGTTTGCCTTGACAAAATTGAAAATCCAGATTTTATGTGTTATTCTGATTTGTTGGAAAAAGGAAAAAATTTATTAAATTCTGGTGATAGTCGCTATCAAAAAGTTAAGCCAGATCCAAATAAAGTTTCAATACTTCTTTTTACTTCTGGCACAACTGCAATTTCAAAATGTGTAGGTTTATCACAATCCAATATTTGTGCTGATATTTACGCCCTATCGCAAATGACAGATATTCGCAAAGAAGATGTATTTTTATCATTTTTACCATTGCATCACACTTTTGAGTCAACTTGTACTTTTTTATATGGTACTTCTTGTGGCATTACTGTAGCATTTTGTGATGGATTAAAATATGTTCAAAAAAATTTAGTAGAATTTGGTGTTACAGGTTTTGTTTGTGTACCACTAATGCTTGAGATTATGTATAAAAAGATTGAAAAAGGTGTTGAGGAAAAAGGAAAAACTAAACTTGTAAAAAATATGCGAAAAGTTTGCAACGCGCTATTAAAAGTTGGAATTGATATACGTTCTAAAGTATTTAAAGAAATTTTAGACCAATTTGGCGGAAAACTACATACTTTAATTGCAGGTGGAGCACCTATGAATAAAGAAGCAATTCAAGGTTTTGTAGATTTGGGAATTAATTTACTTCAAGGCTATGGTTTAACTGAAACTTCCCCTGTTGTTGCAGGAGAAAATGATAAATACAAACGTGCTGGTAGTGTAGGTTTTCCTTTACCTGGTATCAAAGTAAAAATTGATAATCCAAACGAAGAAGGTATTGGTGAAATTTTAGTAAAAGGTCCAACTGTTATGCATGGATATATTGATAATGAAGAAGCTACAAATGCAGTATTAAAAAATGGTTGGTTTTATACTGGTGATTTGGGTAAATTTGATAATGATGGATTTTTGTATGTAACTGGCAGAAAAAAAGATGTTATTGTTTTGAAAAATGGAAAAAATATTTTCCCAGAGGAATTAGAAATTTTAATAAATTGTTTACCATATGTTTCAGAAAGTATAGTTTATGGCAAACCTGCAAAAGATAATGATTTGATGATTTGTGCAAAGATTGTTTATAATATAGATAATATGAAAGAATTATATCCTGATAAGTCTGAAAGTGATTATCATGATATAATATGGAGTGATATAAAGTCTAATGTTAACCATACAATGCCTGCATATAAGGCAATACGTGAAATTATTGTAACAGATGAACCTTTAATTAAGACTACAACTCAAAAAGTCAAAAGGCATGAAGAAATTAAGAAAATCCTAGGAAATAATAAAAAATAGTGGCATTTGCCACTATTTTTTAATTATTTTAATCATTACTAAACATGTGCTTTCTTGTTAGTTCTAGTAGGTCTAATGGTGTAAAACCAATAATTTGTGTTTTAGACCTATCTTTTTTTAATTCTTCTTGCAAGGTTTCTAAAATTTTTTGCTTTGTTTCCTGCTTTTCCATGTCAATATAATCAATTATTACTATTCCACCAATGTCACGCAATCTTAATTGTTTTGCTATTTCTATGCTTGCTTCTTTGTTTACTGTATAAACTGTTTGTTCCAAGCTTTTGCTTCCTATATATTTTCCAGAATTAACATCTATTGCAGTTAGTGCTTCGGTTTTATCTATTGTTATAAATCCACCGCATTTTAGCCAAATTTTTCTATTATTGGCTTTTTCCAGTTGCTCATCTATGTTATATATATTTAATATATCTTCATTTGGTTTAAATTCTAGTTTTACTTTGTTTTCAAAACCTGTATCTTTTAAAAATTCTTCTGCATATTGTTTTATTTGCAAGTTATTTGTAACAATTCTTGTTAAGTCATTGTCTATGATATCTATTAAGGTTTTACCAATTATCCCGTCATTTTGGTATAGTAAGGTAGGCTTAAAATTATTTTTAGTTGATAATTCTTTGGCTCTTTTTAATATATCTTCATATACTTTAATTGCTTTTTTTATATCATTTTGTATTAGTGATTTCTCAATACCTTGGCTTGCAGTTCTTATTATTAGCCCATAACCCTTCGGAAGAATTTCTTTTGCAATTTCTAGAAGTCTATTTCTTTCTGCCTCTTTTTCTATTTTCTTCGAAATTGTTATAAATTCTTGGTTTGGCATAAGAACTACAAATCTTCCTGGTAAGCTAATATGTGTAGATACTCTTGCGCCTTTTTTATTTGTACTATCTCTTTTTACTTGCACTAAAATTGGCATACCTGTGCGTATATAATTTTTTATATTATATTTGCTTAGTTCCTCATTTTTATTTCCTGTTTCATTACTTGCTTTTGGAATAATATCCTTAATATGAATAAAGGTGTTTTTTTGTGTTCCAATATCTACAAAAGATGCTTGCATACCAATTAGTACATTTTCAACTTTTCCAAGATATATGTTTTCTTCTAAATGCCTAACACCATCTTTTTCTTCATATTTTTCAATTAGTTTTCCATTTTCTACTAATGCAACTATTTTATTATTTTCATTATCTTGATTTATAAAAATCTCTTTCATATAATCTCCTTAGTTGTATTTATTCATTGCAATATCAATACCATTTTTCAAAAATTCTTCTACCGCTTCACTAGCTTTATTTATGCCTATTTCTAGTTTTTTATATATTTCATCATCAAGTTTTCCTATCACATAATCAACTGCATCATATTCATCCACTGGTTTTCCTATTCCTACTCTAATACGAGGAAAATCTTCTGATGATAATTCATGAACTACTGATTTTGCACCATTGTGAGTGCCTGGTCCACCTTTTTTACGTAATTTTATTGTTCCAATTTCTATATCCATATCATCATAAATTACTAATACATTTTCTAATGGAATTTTATAAAAGTCCACAAATTGCTTAATGCTTTTTCCACTTAAATTCATAAAAGTCTGTGGCTTTAGCAAAATAACTTTTTCTTCTTCTATTATTCCACTGCCATAAATTCCATCAAACTTTGTTCTTGTTAGTTCTATTTCATATTTTTTTGCTATTTTATTAATTACATCAAACCCCATATTATGCCTTGTTTTACTGTAATCTGGCTCAGGGTTTCCAAGCCCAACTATCAAATACATTTAATTTACCTCTTTTTATTTTAGTATCTCTTCTACTTTTTCCAACTGTTTAATTGCTAATTTTCTTATATTTTCAAGTTTATTTTGAGCCACTTGTTCAAACTCACATAGTGGCATTTTTGTTTCATTATTTAAATCACTAAAATGTATAATATTTTGCTTAAATAAATCTAGGTCTTTTATAACATTATCAATTTTATCACTATATGATATTATTCTGCATTTTTGCTCAAATACGCTAGATAATATCATTGCATGAAATCTTGCACATATCATATATTCCATACTAGCATAAACTTCAAAAAATTCATCCAAATCACCTTCATAATTCACACAATGAATATTATTTATATATTCTTTTGGCATTTTTTGCATTAATTTTTGTATTGAGTTTTCATCTCCTTCATGCTTGCAAAAAGAAAATAGATAAACTTCTTTTTTGTTTTTTATATAATCTCCAATGTTTCTAATTAGCATATTGTAGTAATTTTCTTCTTGATTTATTAATTGCTTACGAATTGACAAATCGATTATTGATATTCCTACAGTATTCTTCTTTTTTTCTACATTTTTCTCTAATTCATATGTAAAAGCCAAATCCGGTGCATATCTTACTGTTGGAATTTCAGAAAACATATTATATGAATATTTGTCTCTAAAGCATATATCTGTGCAATTTTCATATACTTTTTTTGCTAAGTCTATATACGCTTGTGTATATGCTGGTCCAAAGTTTGAACTAACATAGCAAAATGGAATATTTTTTTGTTTACACTCTTTTAAAAAGTCCAAAAACTCATCTGTAATATTATATACCACTCCGCCTTCCATAAAGATTGAGCCACCTACATAAATATATCCATCATACTCATCTGCATTTTGTTTTGTCAAATTTCTTTCTTTTTCATTTATTACTGTAATATTAGGAAATTTTTTAAATAATGTAGCATGTTCTGGATTTTCAGCATTAATATAAAAAGATACTTGTGGGTATCTTTTTAATAGCATTTCTATAAATAAATCATCACCTAAATTTCTTCTTGCATATGCTAGAATAAATATTTTTTTCATAATTCTAATTCCTTTTCTTATTTATTCCAATGTTCTGTTAATTCAGTAGTAATTTTTTGTCCAATTTGTCCGCAATTATCATTACACCAATCTATTAAAGTTCTAAAATCGCTTTCACATGGTTTGGAATAGCGTACATAGTAGTCTGCTGTAAGCATTATTTGCTCATAAAACCATTTTTCTGGTTCTGGTAATATATTTTCAGATTTAATTATCTCATAAATGTTTTTCTTTTCTTGTAAATTTTCAATTAAGAAAGAGAGTTTTAAATTAAATGTCATGTTTTTGTCATGAACTCTATATACTCCAACAAAATCTTCCATAATATATGCTGGCTTTGTTAATAAAGCCCTCATATAAATTGAAGAATCATTTAACATTTCTACATTTTCTATGTCTTTTATATATTCATAATTAAATATTGTAGTAAAAGTGGAATTTGGTTTCATATATGTAGTTTGAAAACCTTTTAAATATTCTTTGTTATCCACTAATCCTTTAACATTTAATGGAGTTTTTTCAATTTCTCCTGTATTTTCATATTTAATGTATGTGTTTGCAGATACAAATGAAAGTTCTTTTGTACTTTCAAAAATATCCATTGATTTTTTATAAAAATCTATATCTGTTAAATAATCATCATCATCCATAAAAATTAGGAATTTGCCATTACTTTTTAAATATCCGTTTTTTCTACTAATACCTGCTCCGGAATTTTTTTCATTTTTATAATATTTTACCCTTTGTTCATCTTTGTATTTTTCTTTTATAACTTTTTCCGTATCATCTGGTGAGCAGTCATCTACTATAATAATTTCAAAATTTTTGTATGTTTGCTTTAATACTGAATCGATTGCTTCTAAAAGCATTTTTTTCCTTTGGTAAGTTGGGATTATAACTGAAATAAGTTTTTCACTTTTTTCTTTCATAAATTTAATTTACCCCTTTTTTAATTTATTCCAAATTTCATTTGTTTTAATATACTCATCATAATGCCTTTTCACATTTTTATCATATTTTTTAAGGTCATTTAACAATACATTGCAATCTTCACCTTCAAATAATTTATTAATTTCCGGAATACCAGCTTCTAGCTTTTGGTGTATTATATTCATTTTTGTTCTGTAATTTTCTCTATCTGTAATATATTGAAATAATGGTTTGTATTTAATCCATCCTCTAGATGCTTGAATAAATCTTTTAGCAATTTGTTCATCTTCTACCTTTATTTTCCTTAGAGTTTTAGGATATTTTCCCCTTAAAATATTAGTATATTTTAAAAATCCATCATGAAAATGGTAAACTGGCACCTTCATTACTTTGGCATCATCAAGTTTAGTTGAAAAGAAAGTATCTTCTCCTCTAGCTCCTTCTGGATTATAAAATGCTGGTATTTTATCTATATGACTTAAATTTAAACATAATGTAGAACCTGCTACCCATTTTCCACCATTTGTTTTTTCTATTTCATATACTCCATTTCCTTCAGCCAGGTCTTCTTCTGCATAAGTAATTCCATTATCTTTTACAAATTTTTCCCTTATTGAATCCCATGAAATAATATCATTACTTATAGCTTCAATATAATCTCTAAATAAAGTTTCATCAACATCTTCATTTAGTTCTACATAAGGTATTGGCGAAATATATCCGCAATGATACCCAATTGTAACATCTGCATCTTGTATATATTGATAATGCCTGGAAATATTATCTTGCTCTTTCCATAAAATTCCCTTTGTTTCCTTGTCTTTAATACATGCAACAGGGTATTCATCATCATCCCAAAATAAAAGATAATCCATGCCTCTAATAAAGGCATAGTACATTAGGGTATTTCTACCTTTAGCATGTCCATGGCCAAAAAATAATTCTGCTTCATCTTTGGTTAATTTATTTCTACCAATTAACCTTTTTTTCATTTCTTCAATATCTTCTGGAGTAATATATTTAATTCTTATATCTTTGTAAACATTCGGCATCAGTCCATAAAAATCCACTCTTGTTGTATATTGATATCCCAAATCAAATAAAATAAATATGGTGAGTTCCACTTTATTTTCTGTGTCTTTAAATTGATTTATTAGTTGTTCATAAGTGTTATTAATTACTTTACATACATTAGGTCTTCCTGTTACAAAACCCAATCCAAATTGAACTGTTTTGCCCATTGCTATCTCCTTTGCTTTTTTATTTATATGTCAAATGTCTACAATTAACTATTAAATTATACCATATCCCAAATTTTGTGTCAATCTGTCTTATTTAGGGCCAGTCCCCAATCTACCACTTTTGTCTTACTTAGGGACACTCCAGCTTTCACAAAAATTTTGACAATTCTTGCGTAAATTATATTATTCACACAATTGTATTATAACGCTTGTCCTTGCTGTCGCCTTCCATCCTCATGTCAAAAATATGTAAAATATTTTTGACATGGGTAAAGTGGTTGGAAGGCTCTAGAACTACGCTAACGCTCCGCCTGCGCGGACTGCACTTTTATAATACAATTGTGTGCAATCTTAATCTTTCTGTTTTTAAATTGTCAAAATTTTCGTCCACATTGGCACAGCTAAAAATTAATTTTCTCATTTAAGTATAATTTGCATATTAAATTTAGCTCTTGCAAATTTTCATCTGAAATATTAAAAGAAAAAATCTTTTTAGGGTCTGCTAATACAATATATTGAATTGCAGTTTTTGTAGACTCAGATATATTTATAGCGCTTTTATCCACCTTGCCACAAGCACTACATTTAAATCCACTATCTTACAAAAAAAAAAAACATAAATTTTCACTTGTTTT
>CALXVE010000044.1 GCA_944391885.1 uncultured Clostridia bacterium
AATAAATCGTATTTTTTCTTTCTTGAATTTTCTTCCATGTAAAATTCCTCCATATAAAATAAATTTTATATTTTAGACAAAAGACATTACTTTACTTTAAATTTACCTATTTAATTATTACTTATTCGCTTACTAATATTGGGTATTTTTTAGATATAAATTAATTAATTTTAAGACAATTTATTGATAAAAATATTTAATAGATTCTAAGGAAATTATTGAATTTTAATGTTTAGAATTTTTATATTTATCAAATATATTATGATGTTAAAAAGTATTATATCTATTTAAGTTAAAAGTCTAAGTAGTGATGCCTTTCGGCTGAAAATATAATACAATTATCTTAGCAGATTTTATATCATATTGCAACAAAAATCGTTCGTCATATTTCTACATTTTTCGACATGGTAATTGTGTAAGTGGGGAATCACCTGTCCCAAATTACCCACAAATGGGTAAAAAGGGACTGTCCCTAAATTAATACGTGATTTTTCCATTTAGTAAATCATCATTTTTAATCCAATCATCCACATCGATTTCTTGATATTCGTTATCACTTGTTCTAACAACAACTTTTTCTATTCCACTGTTTATAATCATTTTTCTACATAATTGGCATGAACTTGAGCCTGGGTCATATTCTCCTGTTTCTGGATTATATAAAACTAAATATAGTGTTCCGCCAAGCATATCTTTTCTACTTGCACTTATAATTGCATTTTGTTCTGCATGCACACTCCTGCAAGCATCATATCCGCCATGCCTAACATCTGGAAAGATTTTTTTCTTAACACAATATCCTAAATCAATGCAATTTACTCTGCCACGTGGTGCACCATTATATCCTGTAGAAATTATCTCATCATTATTCACAATTACTGCCCCAGCTTTTTTTCTAAGGCAAGTACTTCTATCTGCTACAGATTTTGCAATATTTAAATAATAATTAGTTTTATCAATTCTTTTTACCATAAACTCACTTCCGATATATATTTTGTATTCAATATAATATCATAAATTTAAGGGTATTACAACTATATTTCTGCTAGTATCTTTTTCATTTCTTCTTGCCTTTTTACTTTTTTAGTTGTAGTTTTTATTAATTCTTCAGATGTTAATATTAATTTTTGTATATGCTTGTATCTTGGGAAGGTTTTGTTTAGTTCTTTAATTTTTTCCCATATTATTTTATATAGTTCATCTTCATTTTTATCTGGATATTTTTCTTTTGCTTCTTCTTTATTATATACAATTTTTACTGCAATTTTTATGTCATCTTTTTCTTTTTTATCTGGCAAACCAAAAACCATGCATTCTTCTACTAATTCTATCCTACTTACTAATGTTTCCATTTCCTCTGGAAATGCTTTTTTACCGTTTCTTAGTACTATCATGTTTTTGTTTCTTCCAGTTATGTATAAAATTCCTTTTTTATCGAATTTTCCTAGGTCTCCTGTATAAAACCAACCATCTTTTAGTACTTCATTTGTTAATTCCGGCATTTCGTAATATCCAAGCATAACATTTGGACCTTTTACTCTTATTTCTCCAATTCCGTTTTCATCGGGGTTTACAATTTCAATGGTATCGTTAATCATAGGCACTCCTACAGAGCCATTTTTTACTATTTTATAATTTTCAGCAGAAATAACTGGAGAAGTTTCGCTTAATCCATACCCTTGTAATGTGATAATTCCTAAATCATTAAATCCTTGTGAAATTTTTGGGTCGGCTGGCGCCCCACCAGAAATTACAAGCCTTAATTCTCCACCTAGGGCATCGATTATTTGCTTAAATAACTTCCTTCTAACATCTATATGGAATTTTAATAAAAATTTGCTAATTGCTGTGGCAAATTTTATTAATTTTGTCTTGCCCTGCTTATCAATTTCTTTCATAATCGTTTTGTAAATTGCTTCTACTAAAACAGGAACACCTACAAATAGGGTTACCTTATATTCATTTAAGTTCTGTTTAATATATCTTAGGCCATCTGGAAATGTTGTTTTTACTCCACATGCAAGCATTACCAAAATACATGTAGAACCAAATATATGATGAAATGGCAAAAATGCAATATTAGTATCTGTACTTCTAATATCTTCTACACATTGCATTGCATGTATATTTGATGCAATGTTTTTTTGTGATAGCATAACCGCTTTAGACTGTGAAGTTGTACCTGAAGTAAAGAGCAGAATATTCATTTTATTATCATCAATTTCTGCATTTATATATTCTTTTTCACCTTTTTTTAATAATTCATCACCAGTTTTTAAAAGTTCATTAACTGATTTAAATCCTTCTATTTCAGACATGCATACATATTCTGTTAAAGAAGTTTTATTGTTTTTTTGAAGTTCTTGCATCTGTTCTGTTAATTTTTCATCAAATATAATGCAATCTGCTTTACTTCTAATAAGTGAGTTTTCTAATTCACCATATTGCAAATCTTTATCTAGTGGAATTGCTACAATTCCACCTAATAGGCTTGCTAAATAGCTAACTACCCACTCATATCTGTTTTTTCCTATAATTGCAACTCTTTTTGCCTTTAATCCTAAGGAGTATAGGGCTGTTCCTAGTTTATTAACATCTTCTAAAAGTCTTTTATAAGTCACATTTTCATATGTAGTGTTTTTTTCTTCCTTATGTTTAATTACAAATGCAATGTTATCCTTATACTTTTTAGCCGAATTATGTATTATTTCTTTAATATTATTAAATTCGGTAGCATCAAAAATTTTTTCCATCGCTTATATTTTCCTTTCAAAATATATTTTGCCTAAGTATATCATATATTCAAAGCAAAAAAACCTAAACTGACTCATCAGTTTAAGTTTTTTTATTTATTTTAAATCATACCAATTATCTGCCTCTGATACTTCCACTTCTAGTGGCACACTTAAAGAAGCTGCATTTTCCATACAGTTTTTTAGTATTTGTTTTACTTTTTCTTTTTGTTCTAGTTTACACTCAATTAATAATTCATCATGGATTTGCAAGATTAATTTTGCATCTAACCCTTCTTCTTTCAATTTATTGAAAACATGTATCATTGCAATTTTCATAATATCTGCAGCTGTACCTTGTATTGGTGTATTCATTGCTGCTCTTGTTCCAAATTGCCTTACCATAAAATTATTAGAAGAAAGTTCTGTAATATATCTTCTGCGATTATATAATGTTTCTACATAGCCATTTTCCTTTGCTTGTTCTACAATATTATCCATAAAGGTTTTTACCCCTTTATATTTTTTCAAATATTGGTTTATATAACTATCTGCTTCTTTTCTTCCAATTCCCAATTGCTCTGCTAATCCAAAAGCACTAATTCCATATACTATTCCAAAGTTAACAGCTTTTGCTGCAGTTCTTTGCTCTTTAGTAACTTCTTCCATAGGAATATCAAAAACTTTTGATGCAACTTCTTTATGAATATCTTCACCTTGTAAAAATGCTTTTATCATATTTTCATCTTGTGAAATATGTGCTAAAATTCTTAATTCTATTTGTGAATAATCTGCATCAATAAATATATTTCCATTTGATGCTTTAAATGCTTTTTTGATTTGTTTTCCCTGCTCTGCTCTTGTAGGAATATTTTGCAAATTTGGCTCTGTTGAACTTATTCTTCCTGTTGCAGTAATGGTTTGATGGAAATATGAGTGTATTCTGTGTGTTTTAGGATTTATATATGGTAGTAATCCTTCTACATATGTTGAATTTAATTTCATTAAGCTACGGTATTCCAAGATTTTTTCTATTACAGGGTGTTCTGGAAGTAATTTTTCTAATATGTCAACATCAGTTGAATAGCCTTTTTTAGTCTTTTTATAAACTGGTAATTTCAATTTTTCAAATAATATAGTTCCTAATTGTTGTGTAGAATTAATATTAAATTCTTCTCCACACAAATTATATATATTCTGTTTTAGTGCTTCTATTTCTTCTTTTAGTTTATCACCAAATGCAATTAGTTCGTCCCTATCTATATATATTCCATCATATTGCATATTTGCCAAAACTTTTACTAAAGGCATCTCAATATCTTTAAATAGTTTTGTTGAGCCCTGTTCTTCTAATTTTTCATTTAAAACATTTACTAGATTTTTTATTACATATACACAAAGTGCATTTTTATATTTTTCATAATCTGGTTCTTCTTTTTCTTCGCTAAAAAGATTTATTTGTTCTTCCTTTTGCTCTTTTATTCCAGCATTTTCTAAGTAATTTGATATGTCTAAATTCAAATATTGAGTTGCCAAATCTTCAATATAGTAGTGGCTATTTGTAGGATTTAAATCATATGCTGCTATTTCTGCATCAAAACAAATTCCAGATAAATCTATATTTAATTGTTTTAATAAAACTGTATCTTCATTTAGCTTATAACCAAACTTTTTAATATTTTTATCTTCTAAAATTTCTTTAAAATATCTAATAAAATTATCATAATTTCCATCTAATTTTATTTGATATATTTTATTATTTTCCTGCCAAATGTATATTGCCTTAATTTCTTTAGGTATAATCTCATTGTTACCACATTTCTCTTTTTGCAATAAATATGTTAGATTTCCTGTATTTTTAATATTAGTTAATAAGCCATCTAATTCTTGGCTTGGCTCATTTAAATTAATTGTTATAATCTCAAATAATTCATTAATATCTTTTACTTCATTTTTGCTTTCTGTGCTTAAATCAAAACGTTCAATAAATCTATTAAAATTTAGTTCTTTAAATTCATTATATACTTCTTCTTTATTCCACTCTTTTATTTTTAAATCTTCTAAAGGCTCATCAATTGGAACTTCTAGATTTATAGTTCCCAATTTTTTTGATAATTCTGCTAAATCCTTATTTTCCAATAATTTTTCTTTTAATTTAGGCTTTAGGTCATCTTGGTTGTTTTGTAATTTTTCATAGAGTTCATCTATGGAGTTATATTTTTTTATTAACTCTAATGCTGTTTTTTCTCCAACCCCCGGAACTCCAGGAATATTATCAGAAGTATCACCTTGTAATCCCTTCACTTCTATTAATTGCTTAGGAGTAACACCATATTTTTCTTTGATTGCTTTTTCGTCAAAAACATCTACTTCTGTCTTTCCTACTTTTGTATGTGGTATACGAACCTTGATTTTTTTAGAGGTTAACTGAAAAGTATCCCTATCACCAGATACAATTGTAACATCCATTTTGTCTTTTTCCGCCCTTTTAGCTAATGTTCCTAAAATATCATCTGCTTCATAACCTTCTTTTTCAATAATTGCAATATTCATAGATTTTAAAATGTTTTTTAAAATTGGCATTTGTTCAGCAAGTTCATTTGGCATACCTTTACGATTTGCCTTGTATCCTTCATACATTTTATGCCTTGCTGTTGGTGCTTTTAAATCAAATGCTACCATTAAATATTCCGGTTTAATATCTTCTAGCACTCTAAATAGAATTAATAAAAATCCATAAATGGCATTAGTATATTTTCCGTCAGGAGTTGTTAACACTTTTGACCCCATAATTCCATAAAACGCCCTATTTAATATACTATTTCCATCTATCAAGACAATTTTATTACTCATAAATACCTATACCTCTCATATAATTGATATATCCTTGGTCTATATTTTTCCACTCTATAATTTTATCATTTAATATGTTTTCATTTACTTTACCTTTTGAATAATGCTCATAACTTTGTGTAATAGCTCTTTTAAACTGAACTGTGCAGTTTCTACTTAAAATTCTTGCAATATCATCATATTCATTTCCAAATCCTGAAAATCCAAAATCAATAATTGCAGAAACTCTATTATTTTCATCTAATAAAATATTACTTGAGTTAAAATCACCATGAACCAAGCATTGTGGCTGACTAGTTGTATCTGCAAATCTCCAAAATTTTCTATCATTTTCTGACACATGCTTTATTAATAATTCATTTAAAAAGTCTCTTAAATCTAAACCTATATTCTTAACACTAAAAATATCATCTTTTGTAAATTTTACATTATGTAATTCATACATAAATTTTGCAATATCATCACAAACATTTTTAATTTCTTCTTCTGAAAGTTCATCCATCTTTTCTGCAAGAGGTACACCTTCAATTTTTTTATGCATGCTAAAAGGTCTAGTATTATCATATTTTAGTTCTAATTTTGAAGTATTAAAATCTGTTTTGTTGTATATGTATTGTGAAAATTGACAATCTTTAACAATTGTTCTAGACCAAAATTCATCACGTGGAAATCTAAAAAAATAGTTTCCTTCACTAGTTTCCACTTCATATACAATGTTTGTCCAGCCTGTTGTAATTAATTTCATATCCTTTATTTCAACATTTTTTAAACAATTTTTTATAATATTTTCAAAATCATCATTTACCTTAAAAAATAAATCGCTCATTAAATTTTGTCCCTTTCTTAATGCAAAATCAACTTCTGCTTAAAATATCTTTTACTAATTCCATAATTTCATTAGTAGATTTTTCATCATAATTATTATATACAATATAATCAAATTGTTTTTGTAATTCTTTATCTTGCATAAATTTATTATAATGTTCTTTTACTTCTTCTATTCTATATGCTTCTTTGTCTTTAGTCAAGTTTCGCTCTTTTATTTTTTGAATAGATATATTTATATCTGTTGGTAATAAATAAATGGTAACAATGTCTGGTCTAACCTTTTTCCAGTCATATATGGTAGTATAGTGCATTTCAAAAACATAATTTTCATCTGAAAATATTTCATCTTTCAAATACCCGTATGTTCCACCAAATACTTTAAAATCATAGGCAATTTTACCTTGTTTTTTTAGTTCTTTTAATTCATCTTCTGTCATAAAATATCCAGTTTTGCCATTTTCCTCTCCAACTCTTTTTTCTCTTGTTCTTATTGTATGTACTTTGTTAAATCCTAATTTTTTTGAAAGTTCTTCTGCAAAGTACGATTTTCCTATTCCTGTAATTCCTACAAGTGCAAGTAACATATATCTCTCCTTTTTTCATAACTATATCATACATTTTTTCCATTATCTACAAATTAATATATATTTAAGAATTAATCTTTTTGATATACTGGTACTACATACATATCTTTATCATATAGCTGTACTACTTTTTTATATCTATTATATACATTTTTGTAACTTGGCAAATATTTTGCAATATCCGGGTCACTAAATGGTATTACCTTAAAATTACTCCATGTAGCTTGATTATAATATGTATATATTAATTCATTTTTTATATCATCAATTTTTATAGAAGTTTCATCACCTTTAGTAGTTTTTGTTATATTTAAAGAACTCATTAGTCCAACAGTTTTATTATAGTTTTCATCTTGATATTGTGCAGATATAAAATTACCCAATGAATAAAATACAATAGTGTCATCAATCCACTCTACTGGTTCTAATACATGTGGGTGTGTTCCTATAACAATATCTACACCTTGGTCTGCTAAAAATTGTGCTTCATCTTTTTGATATGCAGATGGCTCTGTAGTGTATTCTATTCCACAATGCATGGCAACTATTAAAACATCTACTTTATCCCTTACTTTTTCAATATCTTCCTTCACTTTTTCTTTATATGCTTGGTATTGTGTATCTCTTTCTGGGTCATTAATATATAAATCTGTTGGCCAAACATTTACCAAATATTCTTTTCCTTCCGGAACTGGTATTCCATTTGTTCCATATGTGTAATTTAGCATAGCATATGTAATTCCATTTTTTTCTCTAATTGGTATATTGTCTCTTTCCTCAAATGAAGTATAACTTCCGACAGCCAAAACATCTTCTTGCTTGTCCCAATATTTTCTAGAATTAATTACTGCTTGCTCCCCTCTATCCAATGTGTGATTACTAGCTGTACTCACAAGGTTAAATCCTGCATCTATCATTGCATCTGCAGTTTCATATGGTGAATTAAAAGTAGGATAATCAGAAAGCCCAATACTTGTTCCACCTACAATTGTTTCTTGATTATAATATGCTAAATCATAACCTTTTACTTTTTCTTTAATATATGTAAGCATTGGTTTAAAGTCATAGCCTTTATAATCTGCATTTCTATTTGCTTCTTTATAAATACTACTATGTACTAAATTATCTCCTACCATAATAAGCGAAAGACTTGTAGTAGTTTCTTCTTCCTCTTTTACTTCATTTTCTGCTGCCATAGTTCCTAAGTTTCCTGGAGAATTTTCATTTTTATCGTTCCAGCTGTTTAGTATTACATATACACCTATAGCTATTATAATTAGTATAAAAATTACTAAAAATATTTTCCCGTTATTTTTTCTTTTCTTTACAACATATC
Source organism: uncultured Clostridia bacterium (assembly GCA_944391885.1). Classification (GTDB taxonomy): domain Bacteria; phylum Bacillota; class Clostridia; order TANB77; family CAG-508; genus CAG-273. Next base: position 8,334 of record CALXVE010000044.1, read on the forward strand.
TTTCTCCCATAACTATTACTCCTTAATATTTATTTTTATTATTCTTTTGTTAAAATGTTCATTACTATACTTTCTATGTGGTATATAATTTAAAGTATATAATAACCAAATAATTATAGCACTTAAAATCAGAAAACTAATGAGCAAAATTGTTACTATTTTCTTGTTCATATAATACTCTCTTTCATATATATATAAAGGTTTGTCCGTTTTTGTGGTTATAATATATAACATCTTATTTTTTATCATCTATTTTCTTAATTTCCATTGTTAATTTATCAAAATCCGATATGTAATTTTTATCTTGTTTTACTTTAAATTTCTCATATTCTTTTGAAGCTTTTGTATCAGCATCTAGTTTAGAAATTTTTCCTTTGCCATCTAGAATTTTATAATGTCTCATTTTTAAAACATTATCGACTTCTTCTTTCCAATCTTTCATGTGCATTGGAATATTTCTTTCGGCATTATCTTCTGCAATGTCAAGAAAAATATTTACAATATTATTTAGATTTTTTAATTCAGCTTCAGACAAGTAATTCTTAGCAATTGTTACATCCGATTTTAATATTTTTCCATCTGGAGATTCTTTCCAAGTAGTTAGTCCCATATTGGGCTTTTCATTATCAGCTCTATTATATATTATTTCTGCTGCTGTTTCTCCAGTTATTGCATAATGAAATTTATTTTGTATGCTAGCATAAAATTCTTTGGCAGTATCACTAGTATTGTCGTAATCTATAGAACACTCTGCAAAAATATCCGTTATTTTCTGATAAAACATTCTTTCACTAGTTCGAATTAATTTTATTCTTTCTAGCAATCTTTTAAAATATTCTTGATCAGATTTTCTACCTTTCATAAATCTATCATCATCTAACGCAAAACCTTGAATCATATAATCCCTTATAATTGCATTGGCCCATGTTCTAAATTTAATTGCTGGTTTTGAATTTACTCTAAATCCAATGGAAATAATCATATCAAGATTATAATAAGCAATATTTCTTGTAACGTTTCTGCTACCTTCTGTTTGAACTTGTGCAATTTTTGCACAAGTTAAATCCTCTTCTAATTCTTCATCTTTATAAATATTATTTATGTGCCTAGTTATACCTGTTCGGTCTATCTTAAATAATTTAGTTAAAGAATCTATATTTAGCCATACATTTTCATTTTGCAATATAACCTCTATTTTTGTTTGCCCCTCTTCATCATTATAAAAAATTATATTATTTTCATTTCCTATTAGTTTATTGTCCAATTAAATTCTCCTTTCTCTTAATTTTACTAAATAAAATGTATCTAATCATGTATTTTTATCTCAATATCATTTTTTACGAACGAAACTTTATACCTATCTTCCTCACGACTTTTGTGGTTATAATATATAACCTCCTATTGTTTATTTTCTCTTTTGTTTAATTTCTTGGTATTCAACAAAAGTTCGTCAAAATCCGATATATAAATTCTGTCCTGTATTACTCTGTATTTTTCAAACTCTGTTTCAGCATGAATTTTTGCCATCTCTGCTGAAATTTTTCCATTGTATTTTAAAATTTCATGATCCCATAATTTTAAAAATCCATTTAATCTTTCTTCCCAATCTGCCATTGTCATTGGAATATGTCTCATAGCCTGCATTTCTGCTAAATCCAAATATGCAGATACCATTCTTTCTAGTTGCCCTATTTCTTTTTCAGATAAATAGTTTAAATCTAATTGTAGCTTTTGCTGTTTTATCATAATCAATTGAAGTTGCATAAATATCAGTAATTTTTTGATAAAATT
>CALXVE010000045.1 GCA_944391885.1 uncultured Clostridia bacterium
AAAGCCAATTATATAAAAACTATTGATTTTTAAATTGAAATAGTAAAAAAAAAAAAAAAATGATAGGAGAGATACTAATGATAGTAGATAATAAAGGGAATTTATTTGAAAATAGAAGGAAACCTAATAGTGATAGAAGAAAAAATGAGAAAAAGGTTAATACTGATAAAAGAAAAGGAGAAAGAAGAAAAAATACAGATTCTGATAAAAAGAGATAATAAAAAACACATATTGCCATAAGGGCTTTATGTGTTTTTTTATGGACTTAAATTAGGATAGCTTTAAAATTAGCAACATCCTCCTCTATTACCACCACAGCAACAAATTAAAACAATAATAATTATAATCCAAATGCAGCAATCATCACCAAAGCCACATCCACAACCTCTATTTTCTGGCATAAAAATTCCCCCCTTTCCAAATTTAAACTAATTTAATTAGCAACCACATCCATTGTTACAACCACAGCCACAATTATTATTGCCACAGCAGAAAAGTAACAAGAATAGGATTATGAACCATAAAAGTTCTCCGTTATTACAACAACCTCCCATTTTTATACCTCCCATAAAATTAAATTTTTACTCTTTGGAAAAAGCATTTTAAATGCATTTGATATATAATATTCTTTTTTAAAAAAAGTGTTACAAATTAAGCTGGTAGAAATTTTTATAAAAAACTGTCGAAAAACTATACAAAAAATAAAAGAATAATGATATAATCTAACCTGAAAAAAACAAATGATTTTTAGGAGGAAAAAAATTGGGAAATATAGTATTGTTAGATGATAACACTATTAATAAAATAGCAGCGGGTGAAGTAATAGAAAGACCAGCATCTGTAGTTAAGGAGCTAATGGAAAACTCTATTGATGCAGGTGCAACTAGTATAAATGTAGAGATAAAAAATGGTGGAATTTCATATATTCGCATAACAGATAATGGAAAAGGAATTGCGCCAGATGATATGGAAATAGCATTTGAAAGGCATGCTACTTCTAAAATTAGGCAAGCTGAAGACTTAGAAACTGTAACTTCTATGGGGTTTAGAGGTGAGGCTTTGGCAAGCATTGCAGCAATTAGCAAAATTTCAATGACATCAAAAACTGCTGAAAGTGAAATTGGTTATAAAATAGAAATTGAAGGTGGCAAGATTATAAATAAAGAGGAAGCGGGGTGTCCAAAAGGAACTACAATAGTTATTACAGATTTATTCTTCAACACACCTGTTAGATATAAATTCTTAAAAAAGGATTTTACAGAAGCGGGATATATTGAAGATGCAGTAACAAGGCTTGCACTTGTTCATCCAGAAGTAGCAATTAAGCTAATAAATACAGGAAAAACAATTATACAAACACCAGGAAATAATGAACCTAAAGCAACAATTTATAGCATTTATGGAAAAGATATTGCAGAAAATATTTTGGATGTTGATTATACATATGAAGATATTAAAATTACAGGAGTAATAGGTAAACCATCAATTGCTCGCTCAAACCGTTCAAACCAATTATTTTTTGTAAATAAAAGATATATCAAAGATAAAACATTAACAAGTGCTGCAGAGCAGGCATATAAAGGAATGGTAACCATTGGTAAATATGGCTTTTTGGTGCTAAATATAGAAATGAACCCTAAAAAAGTGGATGTAAATGTGCACCCAGCCAAATTAGAGGTGCGTTTCGAAGAAGAAAATAAAGTATTTAAAGCTATTTATCATGCAATAAAAGATACTTTGCTAAAGGGAGATTTGATAACAGATACAGAAAAAGAAGAAACGCAAGTTGTACCAGAACATACTCAGCCTATTAATACTGAAAATGTCTTGGCTACAAGTGCTAAACCAGTAGAAAACATAGAATTTAGCAAAGATATTGAAGATAAAAAAGAAAAAGGATTTGGAGGATTATTTAAAAAATTTAAAGAAAGAGAGAAAGAAGAACCTGAAGAAGACAATAATTACAAAGATAATATGATAGCACAAATTTATTCTAATAAATTTGCTACAAATTCTAAAAATGAAAAACCTGAAGTTGTAACACAGGTAAATGATATTAAAGAGTTAGACAACATGGAAACCAAAGTGCTAGATACAAAAGAAGTTAACGAAAAATTAATGGAAAATGTAAAAAAATTGGATGAACTAAAAATCGAACCTCAAACACAGAATTTTGACGAGATGTATATACGCACTTTTGGAAGTATGCCAGTGGAAGCCAAAAAGGATGCTGAAAGAGAAGCAAATAGATTAAAAGAAGAAGAAGAAAAGTACAAATTAAATGAGGAACTAAAAACAACAGAAAATATTTCTATTTTTTCTGAAGAGGAAAAACAAGGAATTCCGGACTATAAATTTATAGGAATAGCTTTTTCTACATATATTATTCTAGAATTAGGAAAAGAACTATATATCTTAGACCAGCATGCAGCACACGAAAGGATATTATATGAAAAAATAAAGAAAAATTATTATAGTGATGACCAAAAAGATTCTCAATTAATGCTATTGCCTGATATTATAAAATTATCGCATAAAGAAATGGATATCGCAAAGGAAAACATGGACATGTTTAGAAAAGCTGGATTTACACTAGAAGAATTTGGTGATGACACAATAAAGCTAAGTGGTGTACCTAATATATGTCTAGATTTAGATACCAAAGAATTATTTTTGGAAACCCTTGATGAAATAAATACAGTGGCAAGAACTGCAAAACAAGAAAAAGAAGAAAAATTCATTGCAACAGTTGCATGTAAAGCTGCAGTAAAGGCTAATATGGCATTAACAAAACAAGAAGTAGATAAACTTATGGAACAGCTTTTGGTGCTTCCAAATCCATTTACATGCCCACATGGAAGACCAACTGCAATAAAAATGACAAAAATAGATATTGAGAAAAAATTCTCAAGAAGATAAATTAGGAGGAAAAATATGCTAGCTTTTATTTATATTTTTATATTGATCATAAATATTGTTTCAATAGTTCTAGTATACCATTTTTTGGGAAAAGAGTTAGAGCAAAAAACAAAATGGATTTTTATAATAATAGGAACTGCTGTTATGTATATGCTGGTAAGTGTGATATATTGGTTAGGAACACTAAATGTGGATTTACAAGTAAATGATAGTATGGGAAAAAACTTAATTGTATTTACATTTGTACCAGTAAATGCAATTATAACCATGCCTTTTATAGCATCATCATTTAAATATTGGACAAATGGAAGATTGAAATCAGTGCCATTTAGAAACCGCTGTATTTTAATAGGAATAATATTACTAGTAATATTAGTAATAGAATTTTTCTATTTCCAAGATATACAAAATGGGATTTTAAGTATATTAAATGCTAGACAATAGTTAAATAAATTGAAAATAAATAGTTTTATGATGCATTGGAGGAAAAAACTAAAATATGGACAAAAAACCAAAAGTAATAGTTATTTGTGGACCAACAGCCTCTGGAAAAACTGGATTATCCATAGAACTTGCTAAAAAAATAAATGGTGAAATAATATCTTGCGATTCTATGCAAATATATAAAGAGATGACAATTGGAACTGCCAAACCTACACCAGAAGAAATGCAAGGAATTAAACATTATCTGATTGATTTTGTTTCACCAGATGCAAGGTATAGTGTGGCAGACTTTAAAAAAGATGCAGAAAATGCAATTAAAGAAGTTTTGAAAAAAGGTAAAGTGCCAATTGTAGTTGGGGGAACAGGGCTATATGTCGATGCTCTAATATATAATATTCAATATCCAGAAATAGAAATAGACCTTGAGTATAGAAAAAAACTAGAAGAAAGGGCAGAAAAAGAAGGGCTAGAAAAATTATATTTAGAGGCACAAAAAATAGATAAAGAAGCAATGGAAAAAATTAGTATAAATGACCAAAAACGTATTATGCGTGTTTTAGAAATTTATCATCAAACAGGAAAAACAAAGACACAGTTAGAAGCAGAATCACGCAGTGTTGCTCCACCATATGAATACTTAATATATGGAATTGACATGGATAGAGAAAAACTATATGAAAGAATAAACATGCGTGTTGATATTATGCTAGAACAGGGGCTTATTAATGAAGTAAAACTATTACTTGAAAAATATAAGCATTTTCCTACAGCAATGCAAGGTTTAGGCTACAAGGAAGTTGCGTGCTACTTAAAGGGACTTTTGACTAAAGAGGAAATGATAGAAATATTAAAAAGAGAAACAAGAAGATATGCAAAACGCCAATTAACATGGTTTAGAAAAAATAAAAAAATTATATGGATAGATGGACTATTACCAAAAGAAGAGAATATACAAAGGATTTTGGAGGATTATAGTGGATAAAAAGCAGAAAAAGAATAAAAAATTTAACATCAAATTTTTATTAGAAAATAAAAAGCTTTTTTTTGTATATATTTTAATTATATTTGCGGTAATATATTGCCTTTACAAAGTATTTATACTAATTCAAAATCCAACAGATACATTCACAGTGGAGCAAGGTAAAATTTACCAAGAGGAAGCAACTACAGGGTATATAATAAGAGAAGAAACAGTTGTAAAAGGTTCAAATTATAAAAATGGAATGTCACAAATAAAAACTGAAGGTGAACGAGTTGCAAAAAATGAGGCTATTTTTAGATATTATTCAAACAATGAAGAAAGTTTAATAGAAAAAATAGCTGAATTAGATGAAAAAATTGATGAAGCTATGAATAGCCAGACAGAACTTCTTTCAAGTGATATTAAATCATTAGAAAAGCAGATAGATGAGCAAATATTATCATTAAGGCAAGCTAACAATATTCAAACAATTAATGAAATAAAAAAAGAACTTAGCGATAATATCACAAAAAAAGCTAAAATTGCAGGTGAGCTAAGCCCATCAGGCTCATACTTAAAAAAATTAATCGACGAAAGAAGCGAATATGAAAATAGCTTAAATGAAGGTGCAGAATATTTAACGGCGCCAATTAGTGGAGTTGTATCATATAAAGTTGATGGATATGAAGAAATATTAACACCTAATAAGTTTAGTAATTTAACAAAAAATACACTTAAAAGTATAGGTGTAAAAACAGGACAAATAGTTGCAGATAGCAAAGAAAGTGGAAAAATTATTAATAATTTTGAATGCTATATTGCCTGTATTTTAAATTCTGAACAAGCGAAAAACGCAAAAAGTGGAGATAAAGTCCAACTAAGATTACCAAATAATGCTGAAGTTTCTGCAAATATTGAATATATTTCAAATGAAGATGATGATATTATATTAGTTTTTAAGTTAACCGAACAAGTTCAAGAACTAGTAAGTTATAGAAAAATATCATTTGATATTATATGGTGGAGTCACAGCGGTAAAAAAATACCAAATAGTGCAATTGGAGTAGAACAAAAAGGAGATAATGAAATATCATATGTTATTAGAACTAGAGCGGGATATCAGGATAAAATTTTAATAAAAATTACAAAACAAAATGATAAATATTCAATTGTAGAAAATTATACAAATGCGGAACTTCAAGAATTAGGTTATTCTGCAGAAGAAATATATGGAAGAACTACACTCACATTATATGACGAAATATTAAAAAATCCGACACTAAACAACTAAAAAATATTACAATTATGTTACAAAAATATTAAATTATTATTACAAACATAAAAACTATTGACAAGAAAGCAAAAAAGTTAGATACTTATTAAGAGTAACGAAGGACGAATAAAATTTTAGGAGGGTATATAAATGGCAGGAGCGATTATGGAAAAAGTATGGGGATTATTTGGAATGGACCCAGCAGAAGACAGAGAAGAGGAGGAAGTAGAAAACTACGAGGAAGAAGAAGTTGTAGAGGATGAAGAGCAAGAAGAAAGAAAACTATTTGGCAGAAAAAATAACAAAGTTGTTAACATGCCACAAGTACAACAAGTAAAAATGGTTATCTCTCAACCAACTACTTTTGAACAAGCTGCAAATATTTGTGACTTATTAAAACAAAAGAAATCAGTAATTGTTAATTTAGAATATGTAAATAAAGATGTCGCAAGAAGAATTATAGATGTTGTTTCTGGTGCTGTACATGCATTAGATGGACATATACAAAAAATATCTAATTCTATTGTTCTAATTGCACCATTTAATTATGATATTGAAAATGAAATGGCAAGAGATGAAATTAAAAACAAATTATCTGTTTCTTGGCTAAGAAATGGAAATAATCAATAGGAGGAAACCATTATGCTAACACCTTTAGACATTGAAAACAAAAAATTTTCAAAACAAATGATGAATGGTTATAGTGTAGAAGAAGTAGATGATTTCTTAGATGATTTAACAGTTGATTATCAAAAATTATATAAAGAATCTGCTGAAAATAAAAATAAATTAGAAGAATTAACACAAAGTATTTCTAAATACAAAAATATTGAAACCACATTACAAAACACATTAATAATGGCACAAACAGCAGCAGATGATATGAAAAATGCTGCTAAAAAAGAAGCTGAACAAATAATTAGCGAAGCACAAACTGAAGCTAAAAAAACAGTTATTGAATTAGAACGAGAAATTACATTAAAAAGAAAAGAACTAGAGGATATAGAAAAGCAATTCGATGTTTACAAAGCAAAAATGGAATCTCTTTTAATATCTCAATTAGAATTATTAAAAGAAGTAAACAAAGATTAAAACAGTTTTGCAATGGAAATTTTTAAATATCTAACTGAATAGGTGGTCACACATACGGGGCGCTTAGGCAAGCGCCCTGTTTTGCCACTTTTGCACAAAACTTCAAACAAACATTGACTTTATTAAATATAAGTTATAAAATATTTAAGAAAACATATATTGATATCAAAGTAAGGAGAAAAAATAATGGTTATATTATTAGATGCCATGGGTGGGGATAATGCCCCAGATGCAAATATAAAAGGAGCAGTAAAAGCAATAAATCAAATTGAAGCAGAAGTAGTGCTAATTGGAAATGAGGATATAATTAACAAAAAAATCAAAGAATTTTATGGAAAAGATAACATTGGGGAAATATCACCAAGATTAAAAATTTATAATACAACAGAAACAATAGAAATGGAAGATATTCCAACACATGCAATAAAAAACAAAAAAGATTCTTCAATGGTAGTTGGTTTTAATATGCTAAAAGAAGGAAAAGGAGATGTTTTCATATCAGCAGGAAATTCTGGTGCATTACTTACAGGTGCAACACTTTTAGTGGGAAGAATTAAAGGTGTAGATAGACCAGCATTGGCAGGAATTCTACCTTCATATAAAAGTAGACTTGTGCTAATGGACTGTGGAGCAAATACAAACTGTAAGCCAATTAATTTATTGCAATTTGCACAAATGGCAAGCATTTATCTAGAAACTACAATTGGTGTAAAAAACCCAAAAGTAGGCTTATTAAATATTGGTACAGAAGAAACAAAGGGAAATGAACTAATGAAAGAATCTTACCAATTATTAAAAGCAAAATCAGAAGAATTAAACATCAATTTTATAGGCAATGTAGAGGGCAGGGATGCTTTTACAGGTAATGTGGATATTGTTGTAACAGATGGATTTACAGGAAATATATTCTTAAAAGCAATTGAAGGCTTGGGCAAATTTGTAAAAAGAACATTATCGGAAAGTCTAAAAAGAAATTTACTTTCTAAAATAGCAGCTATTCCAAGCTTGCCAGCAATTAATAGATTTGCAAAAACAGTTGATTATAAAGAATATGGTGGGGCACTATTTTTAGGAGTAAAAAAACCTGTTGTAAAGGCACATGGTAGTAGTGATGAAAAACTATTTGAATTTACTATTAAGCAGGCAGAACAATTTGTAAAAAATAAAGCAGTAGAAAAATTAACAGAAGAATTTTCAAAACAAAGAGAGCAAGCTGAGCAGGAAACAAAAACTATGCAAATTTAAAAATATTTAATAAAAATCCTTGACAATTGTTTGAACATGTATTATTGTTAGATAAACAAGTAATGGCACAATAAAAGGAGGTGAACTTGAAATGAGTTCAGAAGAAGTTTTTGAAAAGATAAAAGGAATCATTGTAGAGCAATTAGGTGTACCAGAGGCATCTGTTACAATGGAAGCATCTTTTATAGATGATTTAAGCGCTGATTCTTTAGATATTGTTGAATTGATTATGGCAATAGAGGAAGCTTTTGATATTGAAATTCCAGACACTGATGCTGAAAAAGTAGTTACTGTTGCTAATGTTGTTGATTATGTAAAAGAGCATGTTGCTTAATTCTAAATAAAAAGGGGAAAGGTATATTTTTAAAAACCTTTCTTTTTTTGTTAAGTTGCAATTTTATTGTAATTGTAGTAAAATTGAGGAGTATGAAAGGAGGGAAAAGATGAATACTGAAAAATTAGAAAAAAGCATAGGATATATTTTTAAAGATAAAAAATTACTTAAAAGAGCTTTTACACATACTTCATATTCATATGAACATCATACTGAGAGTAACGAAAAATTGGAGTTTCTAGGAGATAGCATTTTAGAGTTTTTGTCTAGTAAATATATCTACAACAATTATCCAAATTTAAAAGAAGGAGAAATGACTAAAGTGAGGGCAGAAGTTGTGTGTGAGGATAGCTTGTATATAGTTGCAAGTAGGCATCATTTTAGTGATTTCTTGTACTTAGGAAAAAGTGAGGAACTTAGCAGTGGCAGAACAAAGCCTGCTATTTTGGCAGATAGTGTTGAAGCATTAATTGCTGCAATATATTTTGATGGTGGGCTAGAAGAAGCGGAAAGATTTATTATTGAAAATTTAAAAGATGCCATAAAAAGATCTAGCCAAAATGTTGGTATGAAGGACCACAAAACTATATTACAAGAAAAGTTGCAAGAGCATGGAAGTGTTAATATTAATTATGAAATTATTAAAACTATTGGACCAGACCATGATAAAACATTTATTGTGGAAGTTTCTTGCAATGGCAAAAAATTAGCAAAAGGAGAAGGAAAAACAAAAAAACAGGCAGAAATGCAAGCTGCACAAAAGGCATTAGAAAAAATGGAGTAAAAGGAGAAAAAACGTGAAAAAAGAATACATTATACCAATTTTTGTACCACATTTGGGTTGCCCACATAAATGTACTTTTTGCGACCAAAAAAAGATTAGTGGAGTGCAAAAACAAGTAACTGCAAAAGATGTAGAAGAAACAATAGAATATTACTTAAAAAACTTTAAAGATAACTCAAAATATGTTGAAGTAGCTTTTTTTGGCGGAAGTTTTACTGCAATAGATGAAAAAATTCAAAATGCTTTACTAGAAGTTGCAAATAAATATATTGAGCAGGGAAAAGTAAACAGCATACGAATTTCCACCAGACCTGATTATATAGATAAAAATATTTTGAAAAGATTAAAAAAATACAATGTAAAAACTATAGAATTAGGAGTACAATCAACAAATGACTATATATTATCAAAATGCCAAAGGGGACATACATTTGCAGATGTTAAAAAGGCATCAAAATTAATTCGTTGGCATGGTTTTACATTAGGTCATCAAATGATGGTGGGGCTTCCAGAAAGCACAGAACTAGATGAAATAAATACAGCCAAAGATTTAATAAAACTAAAACCAAAAATAGTTAGAATTTATCCAGTTTTAGTTATAAAGGGCACTGAGCTAGAAGAAGAATACAACAATGGAGAATACATGGCACTAACTGTGGAACAGGCAGTAGAACGCTCAAAAGAGGCTATGAAGTTATTTAACAAGGCAAATGTAGAAGTAATAAGGCTTGGACTTCAAAATACAGAAGAAATATCAGACCCAACCACAGATAAAAGCCAAGTTGTTGCAGGTCCATATCACCCAGCATTTAGGCAACTTGTAGAAGGCAGTATGTGGTATGATGAAATTGTAAATGAGATAAAAAAATTCAACACAAAAGTAATGAAGGTAAAAATTATTGCAAATCCCGAAAATGTAAATAATATTATTGGACATAAAAAGGAAAATAT
>CALXVE010000046.1 GCA_944391885.1 uncultured Clostridia bacterium
TCTTGCATTTGCGAAAAATTATTATCTGTGAAATAAAATGCATCTGCCATACTCATTACTTTAAGTACCTCCTGTGTTGTAAGCCTTATGTATGTATTATAATCTAGTGTTTTTACTTCTGTCAATAGGATTTTTAAAATTTGCATATTTTATTGTTTTAAACAAATAACTGCATTTTTTACATTTTTCGACATATTATTTCTTTTTGTGTTACATTTATATTACAAAACAATTACAAAATGTCAACATATGTTACATAATTATTACAATAGGTTTACAGAAATGATTTATTCACATGTTGTGGAAATTGTGGATAACTCTGTGAATAACTGAAAAAAGTAATTCATTTCTGTGGATAACTTTTTAAATATTATTGTATCTTTTTTATGAAAACTAATTATATTTTTAGTCATTGTCAATTAGGTTGTATTTTAAATTACATTTATTTCCATATTTGCAATATTATAATTAAAATTTGACAAATTAAAACAACTGGAAAGCCTATCACAAATTTTGCTTTTTGAGTTTTATGCCTAAACGTATACATCCCTGCAATTCCGCCTATACTACCACCTATTATAGCAAAAAGTAATAAAGTATTTTCTGGTATTCTCCATTTTCCCTTTTTAGCTTTTCTTTTATCCAACCACATTATAAAAAATGTAAATATATTAATTATAACTAAATAAATTATAATATTTTTTATACTAAATAATTCTTGCATTTTTCTTTCCTCTCAAATACACAAATTGGTTGAAAAATAATTATTTTAATTATCTTTCAACCCAGTTTGCTAACTTATTTTTTTATTAATATCTTCAGCAGTTAAATTTGCTTCTAGTTCTTCCCCTGTTTCCATGTTCTTAATTTTTACCTTGTTAGAATTAATCTCATCATCCCCCATAACAATAACATATGGAATTTTAAGTTTATCTGCATATTTCATCTTTGCTTTTAATTTTTTATCATTTAAATAAATTTCTGTATTTATATTAAGCTCTCTAAGTGAATTAGCAAGTTTTATTGGAACTTCTAAGTTTTCTGTCATTGGTACAATTAGAATATCTGCCATGGAATATTTTTCTGCTTTAATTAATCCAAGTTCATTTAATTTATAAAATAATCTAGTTAAACCTATGGAAATACCAACACCAGGCAATTTTTTATCAGTATAATATTCTGCTAAGTTCTCATATCTTCCACCAGAACAAACACTTCCAAGTTCTCTGTAATTATTTAAAAATGTTTCATATACAGTTCCTGTGTAATAATCCAAACCTCTTGCAATAGTTAAATCTACTTTAAAATTAGTATCTGGCACACCAAAAATTCTAATATATTTTACTACTTGTGATAATTCTTCAAGTCCTTTTTTAAAATTGTCATTTTGTATATTTAAACCTTGCAATTTTTGCAATTTTTCGTCTGTTGTTCCTTCTATTTTTATAAATTCAATAATCTGGTTTATTTTGTCTTTTTCTATCCCCAGTTTTTCTAATTCTTCGCAAACTGCTTCCACACCAATTTTATCAATTTTATCAATTATTCTTAAAATTTCTGTAGCATTATCAGTTTGAGATATATCTTCAAATAATCCATTTAATATTTTGCGGTTATTTATACAAATTGTAAAATCATCAAATCCTAATTCTTTAATTAACTGGTAAATTACACTTGGTATTTCTGCATCATTTAAAACACTTAATTCTCCATCTCCAATAATATCAATATCACATTGGTAAAATTCACGAAATCTACCTTTTTGCGCTCTTTCACCTCTGTATACTTTTCCTATTTGATATCTTCTAAATGGGAAACTTAAATTCCCATAATTTTTGGCCACATATTTAGCAAGTGGTACAGTTAAATCAAATCTCATAGAAATGTCTGTATCACCTTTTTCAAAACGATATATTTGCTTTTCTGTTTCCCCACCGGCCTTTGCAAGCAAAATTTCAGATAGTTCTAAAATTGGTGTATCTAATGGTAAAAAACCAAATCTTTGATATACTTTTTCTATTTTATTTTTCATCTGCTCAAATAATATTTGCTCATTTGGCAATAATTCCATAAATCCTGGTAAAGTTCTTGGCTTTGTTATCATAATCATCATCCTTTACTTTAAATCCATATATATATGTTTTTCTTCGTCTATTCTTGTTGGCTTTCCATGCCCTGGGTATACAATAGTATCACCTGGCAAAGTTAATAATTTTTGTGTAATTGAATTTATTATATCTTTAAAACTGCCTGTTGGTAAATCCGTTCTACCCCATGTGCCATTAAATAACGTATCACCTGAAAATAGCATTTTTTCCTCTGGGCAGTACAAGCTACTTCCACCTGCTGTGTGCCCAGGAGTATGTATTACAATAAATTCTAATTTCCCAAGGTGTATTTTATCTTCATCATCAATAGTAAGTGAATTTTGTATATCAACTTCATGCATACCTATATAATCTGTTAAACTTACATTTTTATTATGCAATCCTTCTGCATCCTCTCTATGAATTAAGATTTTTCCACCTTTTAATTCATTTAATTCTTTTAATGCTCCAATATGGTCTCCATGGCAATGTGTAATATATATGTATTTTAAGTTTGCTTCTAAAATATTTAGCATATCGGCAATTTTACTTGCTTCTCCCCCTGGGTCTATTACCATGGTTTCTTTTGTTTCTTCATCTTGAACTATATAGCAGTTTGTTAATTCTGCATATCCACTATTTACTCTTAGTATTTTTAATATCATTTTTTCCTTTTCACCTCATATACACTATCTATTTTTCTTAGTTGTTTTAACACTTTGTTTAGTTCATCTATATTTTCTACTTCAATGGTAACTTCTGTAATGGCAATTCTTTCTTTTGTAGCTTTTGATGTTACTGCTACTAATTTGCTTTTTGTGCTTTCAATTTCTCTTATAATGTCTGATAATAATCCGCTTCTATCATTAGCATCAATCTCAATTTCAACATTGTATTTTGCCCTTTCTGCTTCATACCAATATACATCTATCATCCTGTCTTCCTCAGAAATTAGGCTTTTTACATTTGGGCAATCCTTGCGGTGTACTGAAACACCTCTACCTTTTGTAATATACCCTATAATCTCATCACCCGGTACTGGGTTGCAACATTTTGAAAGCTTAACTAAGCAATTGTCAATTCCTTTTACTACTATTCCATTATTTGATGGTTTTGAAGTCTTTGTTCTTTCTTTTGATAATTCTTCAAGTTTTGCTTCTAAGTTTTCAGTTTCGTGGTCTTTTCTATATTCTTCTAGCATCCTTGCAACAATTTTTCCTGGTGAAATCGCTCCAAACCCAACACTTGCATACATATCTTCTGCAGAATTATATTTATACCTATCCAAAGCCGCCTGCAAATAATCATTTTTAAAGAACTCACTATGTGTCATACCTATTTTTTTGATTTCTTTTTCTATTAGTTCTTTTCCCTTTACAATATTTGCTTCTCTTTCATTTTTCTTAAACCATGCAAGAATTTTATTTTTTGCTTTAGAACTTTTTATGAATTTTAGCCAATCACGGCTTGGTCCTTTTGACTGGTCTGAAGTAATTATTTCAACAATATCTCCATTTTTTAGCTGGGTTATAATTGGCATCATCTTACTATTAATTTTTGCACCAGTCATTTTATTTCCTATTTCAGCATGAATATTATACGCAAAATCAATTGGTGTGCTTCCTTTTGGAAGTGCAATTATTTTTCCCTTTGGTGTAAACACATATACTTCATCTTCAAATAGCTCAGTCTTAAGTGTATTTAAAAACTCGTCAGGGTCTTGCATATCTTTTTGCCACTCTAATGTTTCTCTAAGCCAAGATAATTTATCTTCTTCTACTTTTACATTTGCTTTTTTATTTCCCATAAAGCTAGCTTCTTTATATGCCCAGTGTGCAGCAATACCATATTCTGCAATACGGTGCATATCCCAAGTACGAATTTGTACCTCAAAAGGTGTTCCTTTTGGCCCAATTAATGTAGTATGTAGCGACTGATACATATTAGGTTTTGGCACAGAAATATAATCCTTAAATCTACCTGGCATTGGGTTATATAGTTCATGTACTACACCTAATACCGCATAACAGTCCTTAACAGAATTTACAATAACTCTTAGTGCAAATAAATCATATACTTGGTCTAAAGTTATATTATCTCTTTTCATTTTTCTATAAATACTATATAAATGTTTTGCCCTACCTGTAATTTCCGCTTCAATATGCTGTTTTTTTAAAGCCTTTTTTATTTCTTCCATTATCATATCAATAAATTTTAGGCGTTCTTCTCTTTTTCTGTTAATTCCTTCTACTAGTTCTCTATATTCTTCTGGATATAGATATTTAAAAGACAAATCTTCTAATTCCCATTTTAAAGAATACATACCCAAACGGTTTGCAAGTGGTGCATATAACTCCATTGTTTCATTTGCATTTGCTATTTGCCTATCCCTGCTTAGGAATTTTAAGGTTCTCATGTTATGCAATCTATCTGCTAATTTTATAAGAATAACCCTAATGTCCTTACCCATTGCTAAAAACATTTTTCTATAGTTTTCAACCTGCTGTTCTTCCATACTTGCATATTGCAATTTGCTAAGTTTAGTTACTCCATCTACTAATTCTGCAATTTCTTTTCCAAATTCATGTGATAAATCTTCTTTAGTAACTCCTGTATCTTCTACAGTATCATGTAATAATGCAGCACAAATAGTACTATCATCTAGCCCTAGTGTAGATAATATATATGCAACCTGAACAGGGTGAATTATATATGGTTCACCCGATTTTCTTAATTGATCTCCATGCTTATTTTTTGCATATTCATATGCTTTTTTAATTAGCTTGCTATCAGATCTTCTATTATGCTTTTTAGTGTTTGATATAACATCTTCAATTGTCATCTCTTTTACTTCTGACATTTGCTCACCCCTTATCACACTGTAGTAGTTTTTCTCATATCCTTAATAACTATTTGTACTTGTTCCATCCCATTAAAACTATTTACTTCTAAGCTTCCAACAATATCAACTTTATCACCTATAAGGTAATTTTCTGAAACCTCACCAATTCCAAATCCTATTGCATCTATTATATAGCTGTCTTGACCAAGTTTTAGTTTTAAATGTTTTCCTTCAGATAAAGTACGTATTGACTGTATTTTTAAATTTCTTATTAAAAATATTGGAACTTTGTTAGCTTCACCAAATGGTTCTAATAAGCTAAGGTCTTTTACTGTTTGTAAATTTATTTCTTTTAAGCTAGTTTCTTCATCAATTTTTACAATAGGTATTATATCACGAATTCCTTGATTTTGGGCATATTCTTCAAAATCTTTTTTAAATTTTTCAAAATTTTCTTTTTTTACATTAATACCAACTGCCATACTATGCCCACCAAATTTTTCAATATAAGTACTACAATTCATTAAAGCTTCGTGCAAATCAAATCCCGGTATACTTCTACCTGAGCCTTTTCCTTCTTCTCCTTCAAAACAAATTAATATACTTGGCTTAAAATATAGTTCTGTCACTTTTGAAGAAACTATGCCTATAACTCCATGGTGCCACCCTTCTTTTCCTAGCACAATGCAAGGCTCGTCCACATTTGCTCTTTCTATTTCACTAACAGCTTGCTCAAAAATTTCTTTTTCTGTTTGTTGTCTCTCCACATTATAATTATTCAAAATTTCTGTAATTTCTTCTGCTTCTTTTTTATCATCTGTTAAAAATAATTTTAAAGCAATTTCTTGTTTTCCCATCCTTCCACATGCATTAATACGTGGTGCTACGCCAAAAGATACGCTTGTAGAATCAATGTTTTTGTACCCTATTGATTTTACTAATGTTTTTAGACCAATATTTTTAGTCATTGGAATTAATTTTAATCCTAATTTAGCAATTACTCTATTTTCATCAACTAATGGCACTATATCTGAAATAGTACCAACGCAAACAATATCTAGGTATTTTAAATATTCCTTTGCATCTAAATTTAGTTTATTAGAAATTGCCTGAATTAATTTAAATACAACTCCAACTCCTGCTAATTGATTAAAAGGGTATTTATTATCTTTTCTTTTTGCATCTACAACAGCTACACATCTTGGAATTTCTTCACCAGGCTCATGGTGGTCTGTAACAATAACTTCAATGCCCAATTCTGTAGCATATTTAATTTCTTCATTTGCAGAAATTCCGCAGTCAACTGTAATCATTAAAGTGTAATTTTGTTCATGAATTTTATTTATAGCATTTTGATTTAATCCATATCCCTCACTTAATCTATTTGGAATATATTCGCTAACGTCCAATCCTCTTTCTTTTAAAAACTTTTTTAATACTGTAATACTTGTAATTCCGTCTGCATCATAATCTCCATATATTATAACTTTTTCATTGTTTTCAATTGCTTTTAAAATTCTATCCACTGCTTTTTCCATATCTGGCATTAGAAAAGGTTCATGAAAATCATCCCTTGTAGGATTTAAAAATAGTTCTACTTCTTCTACTGTTGTAATTCCACGATTGATTAAAATATTTACAAGAAGTGAACTTAAATTGGCTTTCATTGCTAATTCTTTTATTTTTTCTTTATCTTCCCCACATACTTCCCATTTTTTGTTCATTATTATTTCGTTCCTTTCACATGCTGTATATTTTACTTATATCAAAATTAAATTTTACATAAATTTCAAATTAATTAATATTAATTTTATACCATAAAAAAAGCAAAAACGCAATATGCGTTTTTGTCATGTCTCCTAAATAAATTAATTATTTTTACACTTAATACTTTTTACTTGAAGAAGCGTCCCTCAGTCACCCTATTTAGGGTTACTCGGACCCGTCCCCAAGAAATCACTTTTCCTTCTTTTAGGCTTTTTTGTACATCTATTACTCTTTGGTTAGATGAACCTCTCCATTTTAGCAAAGGATTATGTAGTTCATCCATGTATTGCCCATCTACTAATACATCAATATATTTTAATGCTTCAACATCTTTTAAATCCCTGTCAAATAAAAAGCCACTCCAAACCCATAGATTTTTTTCTGGGTATTTTTCTTTAAAAGCCTTTGCAAGTTCTTTTGTTCCCTCTCTGTTTTTAGGGTGCATTGGCTCTCCGCCAAGTATTGATAATCCTTCAATGTTTTCATTTGAACATAATTCTAATACTCTGTCTATAGTATCTTGGTTAAATTCTTTTCCACCATTAAAATCATGTGTTTCTGGATTAAAACAATTTTTGCAATTAAAAGTACATCCTTGCACAAATATTGATACTCTAACTCCTGGACCATCTGCAATATCCATTTTACGTATTTTATTATATCTCATAATTTTTTCCTTCTTTCCATTTAAACATATTTGAGGTCACCTTTTTTAGTGACCTCAAACTAAGCCATGTAAATTTAAGGTTATACCGCTTCTTTTACTTCATTTTTCTCAGCCTTGTTTTCACAGCTTTCTTCTTCACAAGCATCATCATCTTTGTTATCAATATGTAGTACTCTTTCCTTAATTTCTTGTGTTCTACCTTTGTTCCAGAAATTGCTTCCAATATATCCACATGTTCTTCTTGCTACATTTAATGTATCGTGGTTTCTATTTCCGCAATTTGGGCAATACCACTCAAAATCATCATCAATTAATATTTCACCAGTATATCCACATTCTTGGCAATAATCTGATTTTGTATTTAATTCTGCATACATAATATTATCATAGATGAATTTTATAAGTTGAATTACTACTTCTAGGTTGTTTTGTAAGTTTGGTGTCTCTACATATGAAATAGCTCCACCTGGGCTTAATTTTTGGAATTCACTTTCAAGTTTTAGCTTTGAAAAAGCGTCAATTTCTTCAGTTACAGGTACATGGTAAGAATTTGTAATATAGTTTTTATCTGTAATTCCTTTAATTACTCCAAACCTTTCTTTTAAGCATTTAGCAAATTTATATGTTGTTGATTCAATAGGGGTTCCGTAAACACTGTAGTCTATGTTTTCTGCTTGTTTCCACTCTTTACATTTATTATTTAATTTTTCCATTACTTTAATAGCAAAATCTTTTGCTTCTCCATTATCTGTATGGCTCTTTCCTGTCATGTATTTAACACACTCATAAAGTCCTGCATATCCAAGTGAAATAGTAGAATATCCATTATGTAGTAATGGCTCTAGGCTTGCGCCTTTTGGAAGCCTTGCCATAGCTCCATGTTGCCATAATATTGGTGCAACATCACTTGTTACTTTTGATAATCTTTCATGTCTTATTTGTAATGCTCTATGGCATAGTTCCAATCTTTCTTCAATAATTTTCCAGAATTCATCCATATCTTTTTTAGAAGATAGTGCAACATCTATTAAGTTTATTGTTACAACACCTTGATTAAATCTTCCATAATATTTTCCTTTACCTTTAACATAGTTTTTAGCATTTGCTATGTTTCCTAGGCTATTAGTTCTATCTGGTGTAAGGAAAGAACGGCAACCCATACATGGGTAACAATCACCATCTCCGTATTCGTTTTTCTTTAGTTCTTTCATCATTTTTTCAGATATATAGTCTGGAACCATCCTCTTAGCAGTACACTCAGCTGCAAGTTCTGTTAAATACCAATATTTGCTATCTTCATGAATATTATCTTCTTCTAATACATATAGTAATTTTGGAAAAGCTGGTGTTATATATACACCTTTTTCGTTTTTAAATCCTAAAATTCTTTGTTTTAAAAATTCTTCTATAATTAAAGCTAACTCATCTTTGTATTCATCTGTTTCACCTAAATACATATTAACAGATAAGAAAGGAGCTTGTCCATTTGTATTTGTCATCGAATTAACTTGGTAATTAAATGTTTGTACACCATCTGCAACTTCTTTTCTGGTGTCTTGGTCTGCAAGTTTTTTGCATTGTTCTTCTGTTAATCCATTATCTTTATATTTTTTATAATATCTTTCATAACTGCTTCTTACAAATGGGGCCAAATGTGTTAATGATACTGTAGCACCACCATATGTAGATGAGGTAACTGCTAGAATTATTTGTGTTGCTATAGTACAAGCTGTAATAAATCTATGTGGTTTTTCTATCATAACGCCATTCATAATTGTGCCATTTTGTAGCATATCATCCAAGTTTATTAATTCGCAATTTGTTAATGCATTTTGTGCAAAGTAATCAGCATCATGGAAATGTATAATTCCTTCGTCATGTGCTTTTACTATATCTTCTGGTAACAAAAATCTTTTTGTTATATCAGTACTTGTAATACCTGCTAAATAATCTCTTTGTGTTGTTACAACTCTAGCATTTTTGTTAGCATTTTCGTTATTCCAATATTCATTTTCACCTTCAATTAGTTCTTTTATACTTTGGTCAGTTGTATTGGCTTTTCTAATTAATGCTCTAGTGTAACGATAAGTTATATACTCTTTTGCTAGGTTATATTTACCAATTTCCATTAATTTTCTTTCAATAATATCTTGGATATCTTCAACTAAAATTCTTTTTTTGTTTAAATCCTCAATATATTTAATAATTTCATCAATTTCAGCGTCTGTTGCTCTTTCTTTTTTTGCAACTTCGCTATTTGCTTTTCCAATAGCTATCCTTATTTTATCCGGATTATAATCTACTATTTTTCCATCTCTTTTTACTATTTTCATTACTTTACCCCCTTGTTTATTACTTTTTATCCTGTGTTTTTTATTTTTAGGATAGCTATATTCTAATTTAAATTTTTAAATATTGAAAGTTGCTATGGCAACTTTTTTGAAATTTAATTTTTTTGACTCTTGTAAGTGCTGAAATTATTAAGTTTTTTTCAAATATTACATTTGTGTTACAAAATATCTTAATTTCAAAATCCATTTAAATTCAGTTTTTATTTTTTATGTGTTGCT
>CALXVE010000047.1 GCA_944391885.1 uncultured Clostridia bacterium
GAGCACTTATCTGGTTAACTGAAACTGGTGAAAAGACCTACTCTGATTTAACGGACTCAAGAAGCTGGGGAAACTATGGTGATAGTACAGGAGAAGCTGCAACTTATTCAGGAAACAAACAACCTACCGGAAGAAATGAAGCCTGGAAAGCAAATAATATATATGATTTAGCAGGAAATGTATGGGATTGGACATTAGAGGCCTGCGACACCACTTATCGTGTTCATCGTCGGTGGCGATTACCTCAATTCTGGTTCCGGCAGTCCAGCTTCTGTCTACAGCGACTACGATCCGACCATCAGCTATTCCAACACTCGGTTGTCGCTCCACACTTTATGTAACCCTATAAACTGTTAATGGAAGCTCAAGGGTTCCAAAATATAATTAAAGAACTTTACTTAATTGCAAAAATATGGTATAACAAATATATGTTAAATTTAGTTAGAAAGAGGAATTTAAATGGACGAAAATAAGAAAAAGTTAATTACCATATTAGTGCCAGCATATAATGAGCAAGAAGTACTAGAAATGTTATACGAAAGATTAAAAAAGCTTATGGCTGAAAATACAAAATATGATTTCGAAGTGCTATTTGTTAATGATGGAAGTAAGGATGATAGCCTTAAGATAATGCAAGAATTAAGAGAAAAAGACAAAAGGATTTGCTATTTGAATTTATCTAGAAATTTTGGAAAAGAAATAGGGATGATAGCAGGTTTAGACTATTGCAGAGGTGATGCAGTAGTAATAATTGATGCAGACTTGCAAGACCCACCAGAATTAATACCAGAAATGCTCAAATACTGGGAAGAGGGCTATGATGACATATACGCTAAGAGAAAATCTAGAGAAGGTGAGACATGGCTTAAAAAATTTACTTCGAAAATGTATTATAAAGTATTGCAAGCTTTTACAAGAATAGAGATACAAAAAGATACTGGAGATTTTAGATTGCTAGATAGACGTTGTGTGGAAGCTTTAAAATCAATAAGGGAATCACAGCGTTACACAAAGGGGTTATTTAGCTGGATAGGATATAATAAAAAAGAAATATTATATGATAGAGACCCAAGAGCAGCTGGAACTACAAAATGGAATTATAGGAAACTAATAAATTTATCTTTAGATGGAATTACATCTTTTACAACTTCACCATTAAGATGGGCAGCTATTTTAGGTGCATTAGTTTCACTAGTTGGGTTTATATATATGATATTTATAATTATTAAAACTATTGTAACTGGAGTAGATGTACCAGGCTATGCTTCTACAATGGTTGTAATTCTATTTTTAGGTGGAATACAACTAATATTCCTAGGAGTTATTGGAGAATACTTGGGACGAGCATTTACAGAAACTAAACATAGACCATTATATTTTGTTGATAGATATAATGAAGAAAAAGAAACAAATGAGCATTTAAACAAATAATTAAAAAAACACCCGTAGGGGTGCTTTTTTTTAACAATATATTTTATAATCTATTTCAGGAAAGATACAATCTTTCTCCTCAATATCTTCTAAAAATACAATAAATTCATCATCTAGGTTATCTTCTATTAAAGAATTATATAATTTAGTAAATCTACCAATGTGGTCTTTAATTCTCTTTTTTGCGTAGTCAACCATAGTTCCATTAGTAATAATAAATAGCCAATCACTACTTTGTGCTAATAATAACTCTCTAGCACATTGGTTTAACACACGAATTTTTAAATTATCTTTTTCGTCTTTAAACCTTTGGGCTAATTCTACCATTCTATCACCGGCAATATGCAAATGTTTATGTGCATAATCATTTGTGTGGTTAAGCCATACCTCGCTATAACCATTTGCACCCCAGCTAGAACGGCAAGGAGTGGAAATTTGCATTAATGGATATTTATCGATATATTCGCTAGGAGTAATTAAGCTAAAATTAGAATCATCATAATAAACTTTTTTAAACAAAGTATATAACCAGTCTGGACCTTCATACCACCAGTGACCAAAAAGCTCTGCATCATATGGACAAACAATAATAGGTGGGTTCGTGGTTAGTGATGCCACTTGTTTAATTTGATTTACTCTACTATCAAAAAAGTGACCAGTTTGTTTATTAATACTATCTTGAGCCCATTGTACATTATAATAATCTTTTGGGCAATCTTTGCCAGTAATACGATAATATTTAATTCCAGTATTTACACGTGCTCCGTTGCATGCTATATATGGTTTTATGTAATCATATGGGGCATCATAACCAATATCACGGTAAAATTCACGGTAATTAAAATCACCTGGATAACCATTAATAGAACTCCAAACTTGCCTTGAAGATTCTATATCACGTCCAAAAGCAATAATGCCTTCTGGAGAAACTATTGGTGCAAATGTTCCATAAATAGGTGTGGGGTCAGCATATAAAATTCCATGAGTTTCTGTAATAATATATTCAATTCCAAATTCTTTTAAATATTTATCAGCTTCTGGAACATAACCACATTCAGGAAGCCAAATTCCACGTGGCTTTCTGCCAAAGTATTTTTCATATGTTTGTACACCAATTGCAATTTGAGCTTTAACAGTTTTTTCATTAACATATAAAATAGGAAAGTAACCGTGCGTTGCTCCACAAGTTATAATCTCTAATTTTCCAATGTCTTGAAAATGCTTAAAACCTTGAATTATATTACATTTAAAAACATCCTTGAACAAATGTAAATCATTAGAATATCTATTTAAATAATAGTAAGCAAGTTCATTTTCTTTTGGATTATCCTTTGTTCGAACTGTTTCTTTTTTAGCAAGTTCAATATGTGTTTTTAAATATTTAATATAACGCTTTTGTAATATTTTATTATCAAGCATATTTAAAAGAGGGGGAGTCATTGACATTGTAATACGAAAGTCAACTTTTTCCTCCTCTAATTTTTTGAAGTTTATTAATAAAGGAAGATAGGTTTCAGAAATTGCTTCAAATAACCATTGCTCTTCCAAATAATTTTCACTTTCTGGGTGGTGAATAAAAGGCAAATGTGCGTGTAGAATAAAGCTAACATAACCATTTTTATCTTGTGACATTTTCTTTCTCCTTTGTTGGGGACGGGTCCCAGTCACCCTATTTAGGGTAACTGGGGACGCTTCTTAAAATTAATCCCCAGTATTTAACTTATTTAAAAAACGAACTGAATTGGGAAGAAGATAGTTTCATAGCAAATTCATTTCCATTTAATTCATCTTTGTAAATTTCTTTATAAAAGTCATATATATTATAAATTCTTCCAATATTACTAATAAATGATATAGAAGAAATATTTTTTTCATAAGCAATATTGGTTTTTACATTTTTAAAGAAAACAGTTTTGCCAAGTTTATCAAATAAAATGTGGTCATTAGGTGCATCCATTTTATTTGAGGAAGCGATGTTGATAGCATCTACAGAAATTCTAGTTTGATTGTTTTTAGGCTTTCTAATTAATTTTACTTCATATTTACAATCACTGTCATTTATATGTATATACCAACTGTTAGCATAATCGTTAATTTCTACCTCAAAAGAATAATTCATGGTTTCGTTAGCAATAACTAAATATGGGGTTGTATCATTAAAAAAACTATTGCCATATTTTTTTTCTAGTTCCGATTTATCTCTTTTTGAAATCTCCCAATATACGAATAAGCAAGAAGGAGTTTGTGCTAATATTTTTACAATTGTTTTATTATAAATTGCAGGTAAATCATAATACTCTAAAAGGGTAGTTACTTTTTTAGAAGTCTTCCTGGTAGTAGCTACTTTTCTGGCACTATTATTTGTTTTGGGTCTTCTTGTAGATGCTTTTTTAGAAGATGCTTCAGAAGAATTTTTGGTAGTAGAAGCTTTTTTCCTAGTTTTAGTATTACTTTTTTCTAAAGAATCTTTTTTTGTACTTTTTGAATCTACTTTTTTACTAATAACTTTTGAAATTTCTGTTTTAGATTTAGTAGTAGATGATTTTATTTTTGAAGTTTCTTTAGTGGTAGTAGATTTACGTGCTTGCTTAGTTTTTACAGTATTTAATTTTGTTATTTCTTCATCTTTTGCTTTTCTTGGCATTTTATCCTCCATATTTAATCTTAAGTTTACTATATCTTACCTCAAAATAAAAATAAATTCAATACAAAACACAAAGAAAATTAAAAAATATTTATGAATAAAATATATTTAAAATTATAATAATAAAATTGAAAAGGTGGTGGATTTTATGATGAATTTTAGAACTGATTTGGCACTTGAAAGACGTGATTTATATCGCAGAGCCAATAATATAGCAAATGAAGTTGATGGATTGGAAACTCAAGAAGAAGTAATTGGAGAAAATATAAAAATAACAAGAGTAAAAATATTAAATGAGCAAGGTGAACAAGCTATTGGAAAGAAAAAAGGTAATTACATTACTATAGATATAAAAGATTTAAAAATAGCAGGAGAAGAGGAAATACAAAAAGCATCAGAAACTGTTACAAAAGAATTAAAAGTATTAATAAACCACTTAATAGGTGAGCAAGAGGATATTTTAGTTGTGGGGCTTGGAAATTTGTATGTTACACCAGATGCACTAGGGCCAAAAGTAATTCAAGATATTGATATAACAAGGCATATATTAATATATATGCCAGAAGCTTTAGCGCCAAATACAAGACCAGTAAGTGCTGTATCTCCAGGTGTTTTAGGAACTACAGGAATTGAAACATTAGAAATATTAAAAGGAATTGTAGATAATGTTCATCCAAAATTAGTAATAGTTATAGATGCACTAGCTTCAAGGAGTATAGAAAGAATTAGTAGTACTGTGCAAATATCAGATACTGGAATTGTTCCTGGAGCAGGCGTTGGAAATCAAAGAAAAGAACTAACCATTGATACTTTAGGAATCCCAGTTATTGCAATAGGAGTACCAACTGTTGTAGAGGCTGCAACAATTGCAGCAGATAGCTTAGATTTATTTATTCAAAAAGTGCAACAAGAGGGCAAATCTAATGATTTTTTAAATCAATTGCAAGAAGAAGATAAGTATCAGATGATAAAAGAGGTGCTAACGCCAGAAGAGTATAATTTTATAGTGACTCCAAAGGAAATTGATGATTTGATTGAGAATATGTCAAGTGTTGTAGCAAGAGGAATTAATTTTGCTGTTTAGATCATAAACATAACGAGTGATTTTTGACTAATTTAAAATAATAGCCACAATTGTATTATAACGTTTATCCTTGCTGTCGCCTTCCATCCACATGTCAAAAATAAATATTTTTGACATGGGTAAAGTAGTTGGAAGGCTCTAGAACTACGCTAGCGCTCCGCCTGCGCGGATTTCACTTTTATAATACAATTGTGGCTCTCTATATATAATTTGATGAAAAAAGTAGTCAAAAATCACTCGTTATGCTTGATTACATAAAGATAAAATATATAATTAGTAAATGAATAGGGTAGAAAGCATAAAGTAGATATTTTAGCTTTTTGCCTTGTTTTCCGTTATACATACAAATAAATATAATTGGCAATATTGTAAATATTCCTAAAAGAATATACCAAATGTTATATCCATATAAAATAATATTAATTCCATATTTTAAAACACATGCAGTGATAAAAGAAATAACCATTGCAAGTTTGTCATTTTTAAATAAATAAAACATAAAAATTATTGCGATTCCAAAAAATCCATAATCACAATTAAGAATTTGTGCTAATATGCCTATTAAAATGGCTATAAAAATGCCAAATAACTGCTTAAATATTAAATTAAGCTTATTGTTTTTGCAAATAGCATGTTGGGTATTAGTAAGTTTATCATAAGCAAAAATGGCAATTAATCCAAAAAATAATGTTGCAAATACATTAAAAGTAAAACTAGTAGTGTATAGTGAAGAAAATAGCATAAATGGTATTTGAGATATTACTGCAAATATAAATAGCCTTAAAAAATATTTTTTAAGGTTTTTAGTATGAGTATAGCCTTCTGATATTTGAAAAGCAAAAATTGGAAAAGCAATTCTTCCTATTAAATTCATAAAAGTAGCATGGTGAAAATATGCATTTCCAACATGGTCAATACACATAGTAATCATTGCAATAATTTTTAATACAAAACTTGTCATAAATTTATCCTCACAAAATTATTATATATTAAAAATTTCTTTACTTCAATATATCTTGTGATATAATTACTAAAAAAAGGAAAGGGAGTAATTGAAAATGGAGTTAATAAAAGTAGGGGAAAGGACTTATTACATAAAAAATCCCACCAATATTGGGATTTATAAAGTCGATGAAAATAGTGTATATATTATAGATTCTGGAAATGACAAAGATGCAGGGAAGAAAATATTAAAAATTATTGGCGAACAAGGATGGACTATAAAAGGAATAATATCAACACACTCAAATGCAGACCATATTGGAGGAAATAAAGTAATACAAGATAGAACAAATTGCACAATACTGGCACATAACATCGAGAAAAGTTTTACAGAAAATCCAATTTTAGAGCCATCATTTTTATATGGAAGCTATCCTTTTAAAGAAATAAAAAATAAATTTTTGTTTGCTAAAGAATCAGTAGTTACAGAAATTGAAGGTAATTTGCCAGATGGATTAGAGTATTTTAGCTTAAAAGGACATTTTTTTGATATGATAGGCATAAAAACTAGTGATGATATATACTTTTTGGCAGATTCACTATTTAGTGAGGAGACTATTAATAAATATCATTTATTTTATATATACAATGTTGAAGAATACCTTAATACACTAGAATATTTAAAAACACTAGACGGCAAATTATATATTCCTTCCCATTGCGAAGCAACAAATGATATTTCTTCTTTGATAGAAATCAATATAAGCAAAATACAAGAAATCATTGATAAAATATATAATGCGTGCGAAAAAGAAATGACTTTTGAAGATATATTAAAATATATTTTTGATGAATATAACCTTACAATGAACTTGAATCAATACTTACTTATTGGTAGCACAATAAAAGCATATTTATCATATTTGGTAGATAGCAACAAGTTGATTTATGAATTTAAAGATAATAAAATGTTGTGGAAAAAAACAAATTAGTGCATTTGGAGCCACGCCTTGAAAACAGTTTTGATTTTAAAATAAGTCAAAGCTGTTTTTTTATATTGCTAAACTAAAATTATGCTCATAGAGAATTAATAATTTTTTCTATAATTTGCATATCTTCTATTTTGTTAATCCCAAAACACTTTTTCCCTAAATCCTTTATAGATGCTCCCAAATGATACATTTCTTTGTTATCTATAATAATAAATCTATCATGATATTTATTCGTTTTAGCAACTTTTAAGATAGGATATTCTTTATTAAATTTTTGAATATCTATATTTTGAATATTACTTTTGTTAGATGTTAAAATAGCTACTTCTACATGTTTTTTCTTTTTGGCTAGCATTTTCAAAACACTATCATCAATATAATTATCTATAATTAAGATTTTTTTATTTGCTCTTTTTATAATATCTATAATTAAGCTATATGCATCATATATTTGACCATCAAAAAATATTCTTTGCTTTATGTTTTCTTCGAGTTGCAATTGATCAAATATTATATCAAATTTCTTGTCTTGTTCAATGAACTTTTTGTCCATTTTATTTTCAATGTTAATTACTTTTTCAAATAAATTTTTATTAGTATTTATGAATTTTCTCATTTCTATAAATGCTCGCATAATATTTATACTTACTTCTATTGCAATATCGTTTTTTAATACTCCTGATAGCATTGCTATTCCTTGCTCTGTAAATGCATAAGGCAAATATTTTTCACTTCTATATTTATTATTTTCTCCCTTTGATGTGGTTCCATTTTGGAACCACATTTTATCCATTTCATCCTTAGTAAGCTGAAAACAAAAATCTTCTGGAAATCTATCAATATTTCTTTTTACAGCTTTATTTACATTTTTAGTTTCATAATGATATAGCATTGCTACATCACTATCTAGCATAACTTGTTTTCCTCTTATGGTATATATTAAATTTCTTATTTCTTCATTAGATATTTCATTTTGAATTGATAATTTATTTTCTTCCATAAATTCACATCCTAAATTTAATCTGCCAACATTATAAAACATATGTTCTAACATGCCAAGAGCTTTATCTAATATTGGGTAAGATTTTTTAAAGATGAGAAAGAATTTTTAAAAGATTCAAACTTTCAAAGAAAATGATATAAGTAAACTTGACTTATGATACTAATAATTATATGTATATTAACATGATTAAGAAGTTTTAAATAAAATTGGAGCGAATCACATACAAGTTACGAACTTTGTTCTCCTTCTAAAAATATTATATATGAATTATCATTAAATTTCAATGGGAGTATGGAGAATTTTGTTATTTTATAGTATAATAGGTTCAACAAATATCTTGGAGGTCATTATGAAAATAAACAAAAATTTTAATAGAAAAAATGATAATACTACAGTTACTGTAAATTACGAAACTATAGAAGAATGTCCGAATTGTAAAAAAGCATTGGCACCACAAAACTTATATGGAATTGTACATGCTAGAGATGATAAAGAAATTTTATCAGTTGCTGATTATTGTAATGGATGTCATTCATTAATTGTTTCAGAATATGAAATTAGTAGAAAATTTACAAGAACATTATCTGATGGAAGAAAAGAATATAGCGAAAAAAATTATAACATGATAAAATTAAATCATTCTGCTCCTATTAATTTTAAAGAAAAAGAATTTAATGAAAAACTTAAGAAAGTATCTCCTCAATTTGTAAAAGTATATAATCAGGCATTAAAAGCTGAGGAATTTTCTTTAGATGAAATTGCGGGATTAGGCTATAGAAAATCATTAGAATTCTTAATAAAAGATTTTGCAATTTATAATAATCCAGAAAAATCTGATGAAATAAAGTCAACATGGATGATGAAATGTATAAAGGATTATATTGATAATGATAAAATTAAAACTTTAGCAGAAAAGTCCGAATGGATAGGTAACGATGAAGCACATTATGTAAAAATACAAGACGACAGGGATATTAATGATATGAAAAATTTTATTGATGCCTTAGTATATTTTATATCAATGTCATTAATTGTTGATGATGCTGAAACTATGAAATCGAAGAAGGTGAAGGAAGCAAATGAGTAAATATTACGATAATGTTAGTAAAGAAATAAAAGATTATTTTAAAATTTTAGAGCCTGATTTTCCAGAATGGTTAAACGAATACATGGATACAAAAGAATTATTATCGCAACAATATATTAGTATTACTTGTGGTACTATATATTCTGATTTATTTGAAAGTGATTTTTTCTTTTCAAGTTTAGATCATTCTGTAGCAGTTGCTCTAATTGTTTGGCATTTTACTCATGATAGAAAACAGACTCTATCTGGTTTATTTCATGATATAGCTACACCTGTATTTAAGCATTGTGTAGATTTTCTAAATGGAGATTATATGGCACAAGAGTCAACAGAAGATTTAACCACAGAAATGATTAAAAATTCTAAAGAAATAATGACCTTATTAAAAAGAGATAAAATTAATATAGAAGAAGTAGACAATTATCACTTATATCCGATTGCAGATAATGATACTCCAAAACTATCTGCTGACAGATTAGAGTATTCTCTTTCAAATGCTTTGTTTACGTATAAATTGTTAGATTTTGAAAGTATTAAAGAAATTTATGATGATATAGAGATTCAATGGATGTTTTTGATAAACTAAAAGTGGGCCAAAAAATTACGATTTTGTAATTGAAAAATGGGCCACTTTTAAAAAGC
>CALXVE010000048.1 GCA_944391885.1 uncultured Clostridia bacterium
GTAAAACTTCCAGTTTTACCTTTTGAAGATGCTGCCATTTCAAAATATTTTCTAAATTGTTTTTCTCCAACTCCATAAAAAGCTTTTGTTTTTTGTTTTTCTCTTAACTGTGTACCATATTCTGAAAGTTTCTTTTTCTTTTGACCATTTTGGCCTGGTGCATAATTTCTTCTAGAAATACTGCATTTATCTGTGTAGCATCTTGAACCTTTTAAGAACAATTTTTGTCCTTCTCTACGACAAATACGACATTGTTCATCTTTATATCTTGCCATTTAAGTCGTTCCTCCTTCTTTTATTTTTATTAATTATATTTTTCTATACTCTTCTTCTTTTTGGTGGTCTACAACCATTATGTGGAATTGGTGTAACATCTTTAATTGAACTAATTTCTAATCCTGCTGATTGTAATGACCTAATTGCTGCTTCACGACCAGAACCTGGTCCTTTTACAAAAACTTCTACTGTTTTTAAACCATGTTCCATAGCTGCTTTAGCTGCAGTTTCTGCTGCTTCACCAGCTGCAAATGGTGTGCTTTTTCTTGAACCTTTAAAACCTAGTTCACCAGCACTTGCCCAAGAAATTGCATTTCCTTGAACATCAGTAATTGTAACAATTGTATTATTAAAACTAGAGTGTATATGTGCCATACCTTTTTCTATGTTTTTTCTATCTCTTCTTCTAGTTACAGTTTTTTTCGTTACATTTTTTGTTGCCATTTTTATTTATTCCCTCCTTATTTTATCAAGCCATTATTATTTTATTGATATTTTTTAATATCTAAATCCAAAAATCAAAAATTAATCAAAAGCAAGTAGTGCTAGGAAAGCTAGCTAAAATTTTTGAGATTATACGTGCTTGTATATCGAAAAAATTTTATGCGACGCTTGACAACGCAATACGCAGCTTTTTATTAATTTTTAAGCTTTTTTGCTCTTGCTAACCAATTTTCTTGGACCTTTTCTTGTACGAGCATTAGTTTTTGTTCTTTGTCCTCTTACAGGTAGTCCTCTTCTATGTCTAAGTCCTCTATAGCATCCAATTTCAGTTAATCTTTTAATGTTTAGTGCAACTTCTCTACGTAAGTCACCTTCAACCTTATAACCTTCCATTGCTTTTCTTATATCTTGCACTTGGTCATCTGTTAAATCTTTTACTCTAATATTTGGATCAACTTTTGCCTTTGCAAGAATTTTTTGTGAACTTGATAGACCTATACCATAAATATATGTTAGTCCAATTTCTACTCTTTTTTCTCTAGGTAAATCTACTCCCGCTATACGAGCCATTACTTTTTACACCTCCATGTTTTATTTGTTTGTTGTTTTACAACATATTTGTCCTATTATTGGTGAAATGCATTGGCTTACAAGCCAATCAATAATATTTTTGGACATATATATAAACACAAATCCAAATAATATATTCATAAAAACCTAAAGGTTTTTATGAATTACAGCCGCTACTTAAGACTTGTGTTATAATCAAAATTTATCCTTGTCTTTGTTTATGTTTTGGGTTTTCGCATATTACACGAATAACACCTTTTCTTTTAATAACTTTACATTTTTCGCACATAGGCTTTACTGATGGTCTTACTTTCATTTTTTTCACCTCTTTTTATTTTGCTCTCCATGTAATACGACCCCTAGTTAAATCATATGGTGATAATTCAACTTTTACTTTGTCGCCTGGAAGAATTTTAATATAATTCATTCTTAATTTTCCAGAAATATGAGCTAGAATTTGATGTCCATTTTCTAGTTCTACTTTGAAGGTAGTATTTGGCAATGCTTCTACCACTGTACCTTCTACTTCAATAACATCCTCTTTTGACATGTTTTCCTCCATTTTTGCAAATTAATGCACAATATCTTTAATAGTATACCTCATTTTTACAATAATGTCAATATCTCCGGCTCTTTTTCTGTAATTAATATAGTATTTTCATAATGAGCTGCTAATGATTCATCTTGTGTTACAATTGTCCAGCCATCATCTAATACATAAATGTCTGGTTTGCCAGCTATAACCATTGGTTCTACAGCAAGTGTCATACCTGGTTCTAATCTAATTCCCCTATTTAGTTTTCCATAGTTTGGAATTCCTGGATCTTCATGCATTTCTTCTCCAATTCCATGTCCCTGAAATTCTTTTACAACACTAAATCCATTTTTGTGGACAAAATCGCCTATAGCATGTGATATATCCCCTACACGATTTCCTTTTTTAGCATATTTTATTCCTTCAAAAAAAGCTCTTTTGGTTACGTCCAATAATCTTTGCTTTTCAGGTGTTGCTTGTCCTACAATATATGTTCTTGCTGCATCCCCATGGAAACCATTTTTGTATACTACTAAATCTACACTAACAACATCTCCATCTTTTATAACTCTTTTATGTGATGGAATACCATGTATAACTTCGTCATTAATAGAAATACATAGAGTTCCTGGAAATGGCGGAACTCCTTTTTCACCACTAGGGTATCCTTTTTGCGCAGGAATTCCACCATGTTTTTTTATAATTTTTTCCGCAAAATTATCTAAATCCATAGTAGTAATTCCTGGCTTAATGTATTTTTCAATTTCTTGATACACAAGACCTGTAAGTTTACAAGCCTCTCTCATTTTTTCAATCTCTTTTTGTGATTTAATTGTTACCAATTTTATTACTTCCTTTTTTACTCACAACATTTCAAGATTATATCCACAGCTTGCTCAGAAGCATTGTCTGCTGCTGGTTCTTCTGGCTCTATGGTTTTTAAGACACCTTTTTCTTTGTAGAATTCTATTAAATCTTTAGAATTTTGATGATATACTTCTAAACGTTTTTTAATTGTTTCTTCATTATCATCATTTCTAGTAATTAATTTTGAACCACATATATCACATATTCCTTCTACTTTTGGTGGCTTAAATTTTGTGTTATAAATTGCTCCACATTCTTTATTTGAACATGTTGCTCTATTTAAAATTCTTTCTATTATTATTTGATCTGGTATAACTAGTTCTGGTACTATTGTTACTTTTTTTCCTTGCTCTTTTAGAATTTCATCCAATGCTTTTGCTTGAATTTCAGTTCTTGGGAATCCATCTAAAATAACTCCATTTTTAGCATCTTCCCAATTTAGTCTATCTTTTACAATGTCTATTGTTACTTCATCTGGTACTAACTTTCCATTTGAAATATAGCTATTTGATAATTTTCCAAGTTCTGTTTCTTTTTTTATTTGTTCACGAAACATATCTCCAGTGGATATATGTGGAAGTCCAGTTTTCTTTGATAAAATTTTAGCTGCAGTTCCTTTTCCACTACCTGGAGCACCTAACATTACAATATACATAGACTTTTCTCCCTTCACTATTTTAATTATTTATCCAAAAAACCTTTGTAGTGTCTTGTAACTAATAAAGATTCTAATTGTTGTACCATTTCTAGTGCAACACCAACAACAATTAATATTGAAGTTCCTCCAAATACTAAATTACTTACATTTGGAATAAATCTTGTTAGCATTGGTAATATAGCAATAATTGCTAAGAAAAGTCCTCCAAACCATAATAGTTTAGACATAACTGATGCTAAATAATCAGAAGTTGGTTTTCCTGCCCTAATACCTGGAATAAATCCACCATTTTTCTTAATATTATTTGCTATTTCTGATGGATTAAATGTTGCATATGTATAGAAAAATGTAAATCCTACTATTAGCAATAAATATACAATTGCATTTACTATTGTATAACCCACTGGCACACTTGCAGATGAAGTAGCAAGCGAGAAGTTATATATAACTGACCAAAATCCAGTTTGAGTTGCAATATCTGGTACAAACATCTGAATAATCATAGCTGGAAATGTCATAAATGATGATGCAAAGATTATTGGCATAACACCTGCCATTGCTAGTTTCAATGGAATATGTGTGTTTTGCGCTCCAACCATCCTTCTTCCAACTACTTTTTTTGCATATTGCACAGGTATTCTTCTTTCAGCTTGTTGCACAAATATAACTCCAACAACTAAGATTATAGCTCCAATAATAATTCCTAATGAAATTAATAATCCAACTGTATCAAAAGCTCCTGTACCTAAGATTAAGTTCCATATAGTTGTTACTGCACTTGGTAAACTTGAAATAATACCAACAAATATAATCATTGATATACCATTACCAATTCCTCTATTGGTAATTTCATCTCCAAGCCACATCAAAAGTGATGTTCCTGTCATTAAAGAAATAACAACTAAAAATCCTGTTAAAAATCCATCTCCAACAAATATTCCTGATGATTTGTAAGATAAATATAGTCCCACTCCTTCAATTAGTGCAAGTAATATAGTTAGATATTTTGTATATCTGTTAATTTTATTTCTGCCTTCTTCTCCGCCTTCCTTCATTAGTCTTTCTAATGATGGAACAACCAAACCTAATAATTGTATAACAATTGATGCTGTAATATATGGAGTAATAGACATTGCAAATATTGAAAATCTAGAAAAAGCTCCACCTGATATAATATTGATTAGCCCTGCCATTCCATTTGTGTTTTGCATTGCTTCACTTAATGCAAATGTATCAACTCCTGGAATAGTTATATAACAACCTAATCTAAATAATACAATAAGTAATAAAGTATATAATATTCTTTTCCTTACATCAGGTGTTTTAAATGCGTTTACTATTGTTTTAAACAACTAAATCACCTCAGCCTTTCCGCCTAAAGCTTCAATTTTTTCTTTTGCAGCTTTAGTAAATCTTGTGGCTTTTACATTTAGTTTCTTCTCTAATTTACCTGTTGCAATAATAACTATACCATCATTTGCTTTGCGGATAATACCGTCTTTGATTAAGCTTTCACTTGTAACATCTTCTTGGCTTGATTTATTAAGCATACTAAGTGTTACTTCTGTATAGTTTTTAGCAAATATATTAGTGAATCCTCTTTTTGGTAATCTTCTATATAATGGAGTTTGACCCCCTTCGAAACCTCTTCTTACTCCACCACCGCTTCTTGCTTTTTGTCCTTTATGTCCTCTACCAGAAGTTTTTCCAAGACCTGAACCAATTCCACGTCCAACTCTTGTTCTTGCTCTGTTTTTTTGCGCTGGCTTTAATTCGTCTAATTTCATTTTGACTACACCTCCTATTTCTAAACAATTTCTTCTACAGTTTTGCCTCTCTTACGAGCAATTTGTTCTGCTGTTTTCATGCTTTTTAATCCTTCAATAGTAGCATATACTACATTTCTTGGATTATTTGTTCCGATAACTTTTGTTCTGATATCTTTATATCCAGCAAGTTCTAGTACCGGTCTTACACTACCACCAGCAATTACTCCAGAACCTTCTGGGGCTGGTTTTAAAACAACACTAGCACTTCCGAATTTTCCTACATATTCGTGAGGAATTGTTGTTCCTACAACAGGAACTTCTATTAAATTCTTTTTAGCTTCATCAATTGCTTTTCTTATAGCATCTGGAACCTCAGCAGCTTTACCATTACCAACACCTATATGTCCATTTTCGTCACCAACAACAACTACAGCACTAAATCTAAAGTTTCTACCACCTTTTACAACTTTTGCTACTCTGTTGATTGCAACTACTTTTTCTTTTAATTCTGATGTATTTTCTGATTGCACTTTATTTTCCCTCCTTATTTTACTATTATTTTCTATTTTCTATCGGGGACACATCTTTCCCCTTAGCCTCTCTCTTGGGACAAGATATGTCCCGCGTCGGGTTTAGAATTCAAGTCCGCCTTCTCTTGCAGCCTCTGCTAATTCTTTAACTACTCCATGATAAATATATCCGCCTCTATCAAAAACAACTTCTTTG
Organism: uncultured Clostridia bacterium; assembly: GCA_944391885.1. Taxonomy (GTDB): domain Bacteria; phylum Bacillota; class Clostridia; order TANB77; family CAG-508; genus CAG-273. The sequence goes on from CALXVE010000048.1 coordinate 5,846, forward strand.
ATATTTTTTTCCAAAGCCCTTTTAGCAATTAGGCTACCAACTTCTTTAGCAGCTTCTTTATTAGAATGCTTTGTTTTTACTTCTTTATCTAAAGTAGAAGCTTGAACCAAAGTATTAGCTTTAACGTCATCAATTACTTGAACATAAATATTATTGTTACTTCTGTAAACACATAATCTTGGACGTTCTGCTGTTCCAGAGATTTTATTACGTACTCTTATATGGCGTCTTTCTCTTTCAGCTTTTCTATTTACTTTCTTAATCATCTTTTTTCTCCTTTCTACTAATGTAACAGCATTAGTAATTTATCTTAAATCTTATACACATTTAATTTTAATCAAAAACGAGTATTGCTAGGCGAACGAATAAAAATTTTTGAGATAGTACGAGTTGTACATCGAAAAAATTTTTATGAAGTTCAACAACGCAAGACGACGTTTTTCATTAAAATTACTTCTTGCCGGCCTTACCCTCTTTTCTCCTAATATGCTCCTCAGCATACTTAATACCTTTACCTCTATATACTTCTGGTAGTCTTTTTGATCTAACAACTGCTGCTGTTTGACCAACTACTTCTTTATCTATTCCTCTTACAGTAATATGGGTAGCATCTGGAACATCAAATGTAATTCCTTCTGGTGGGTCCATTTCAACTGAGTGTGAATATCCTAAATTCATTACTAGTTTATTTCCTCTTTTTTGTGCTCTATAACCAACACCATTAATTTCTAAGTCTCTTTTGAACTCATGAACAACACCTTCAATCATGTTGTTTATTAATGTTCTTGTTAATCCATGTAAGCTTCTATTTATAGCTTCATCATTTGGTCTTGTAACTGTAATTGTGTTATTCTCTACTTTTACTGTCATATTTTTGTGTAAATCTCTTTCTAATGTTCCTTTTGGTCCTTTTACAGTAATGTGATGTTCATTTAAAGTTACTTCTACACCTTCTGGTACTGTAATAGGTTTATTTCCTATTCTTGACATTTTCCTTTTCACCTCTTTATACAAATTTTTATTTTTTGATGTTTTTATTAGAATTTTTTCTCATCTCTCACATCTCATCTCTCAATTACCATACATAAGCTAAAACTTCTCCTCCAAGTCCTTCTTTTCTTGCATCTTTATCTGTTTTAATTCCCTTTGATGTAGAAATTAAAGCAATTCCTAATCCATTTAAAACTTGTGGTAATTCTTCTTTAGACGCATAAACTCTTAGACCTGGTTTACTAATTCTTCTTAAACCATCTATTACACGGTTACCTTTTTCATCATATTTTAATGTAATTCTAATTACACCTTGTGCGTTATCTCTAATTTCTTCATAAGCAGAAATATAACCTTCTTTAAATAATATATCAGCTATTGCCTTTTTCATATTTGAACTTGGCACATCAACTGTTTTATGTTTTTGACTATTTGCATTTCTAATTCTAGTTAACATATCTGCAATTGGATCAGTTGTATTCAAATCAATTCCCTCCTTTTTTTCTAGATTATTAGTGTACTAGATAATTAGATTATTAGATTATTAGTGTATTAGATTATTTCTAACATCTAACTTCCAACTTCCAACCTCTAACTTCTAATCTACCAACTTGCCTTCTTAACTCCCGGAATCTCTCCCTTATGAGCTAATTCTCTAAAGCAAATACGGCAAATTCCATATTTTCTAATATAAGCATGTGGTCTTCCACAAATTTTGCAACGATTATATTCTCTAGTTTTATATTTTTGTTCTTTTTGTTGTTTTACTTTTAAAGATTTCTTAGCCATTATTTCTCCTTTCTAGATTATTGACTAGATTATTAGATAATTAGATTATTAGTGTACTAGATAATTAGATAATTAGATTATTAGTGTATTAGATTGCTTCTAATTTCCAACCTCTAACTTCTAACTTCTAACTTCCAACTTCCAACTTCCAACTTCTAACTTCCAACCTCTAACTTCTAACCTCTAACCTCCAACTTCCAACTTCTAAATTCTAACTTCTAAGCACTAAATGGCATTCCTAATAAAGAAAGTAACTCCTTAGCTTCTTCGTCAGACTTAGCAGTTGTAACAAAAATTATATCCATACCTCTAATTTTATCAATTTTATCATATTCAATTTCTGGGAAGATTAATTGTTCTTTAATACCCATTGAATAATTTCCTCTACCATCAAATGAATTGCTTGAAACGCCTCTAAAATCTCTTACTCTTGGTAATGCTACATTAAATAGTTTATATGCAAAATCATACATTTTTCCACTTCTTAATGTAACTTTGCATCCCATATTAACGCCCTCTCTAATTTTAAAAGCTGCAATTGCCTTTTTTGCCTTTGTTATAATTGGTTTTTGACCAGTAATAATTGTTAAATCATTTACTGCATTTTCTAATGACTTTGGATTATCTTTAATATCTCCTAATCCTATATTTATAACTATTTTTTCTAGCTTAGGAACTTGCATTACTGATTTATAATTAAATTTTTTCATCATTGCTGGTATAATTTCTTTTTCATATTGTTCTCTTAATATTTCCATGAGTCTTTATAGACCTCCTTCCTATTTTAATTTACTTCCACATTTTTTGCAAACACGCACTTTAGTATCTCCTTCTACTTTATAACCAACTCTTGTAGGTTTTCCGCATTTTGGACATACTACATTTACCTTACTGCTATGTATGCTACACTCTACTGATATAATTCCGCCTTCTTCACCTTGTTTTCTAGGCTTAACATGCTTTTTACGAACATTAACACCTTTTACAATTACTTTTTCTGCTTTTGGAATTACTTCTAAAACTTCTCCTGTTTTTCCTTTATCATTTCCAGATAAAACTTTAACAGTATCACCTTTTTTAATTTTCATTTTATTTTTTCACCTCTTTACTATAGGATTTTTAAGTTTGCTATCTTTTCACTCATTAAACAAATCAAAAGCGAGTATTGCTAAGCTTTTATTTGTTAAGCAAATCAAAAACGAGTATTACAAAATTTTCTCATTAAACAAATCAAAAGCGAGTATTGCTAGGAAAGCTAAGAAAAAATCATGAGATTATACTTTTTGTATATCGAAGGATTTTTTCTGACGCTTGACAACGCAAGACGAAGCTTTTCATTTGTTTTTATAATACTTCTGGAGCTAGTGACAAAATCTTCATATACTCTCCATCTCTTAATTCTCTAGCTATTGGTCCAAAAATACGTGTTCCTCTTGGTGTTTTATCATCTTTTATAATAACAGCTGCATTTTCATCAAATCTTACATATGAGCCATCTGCTCTTCTAATTGGTTTTTTTGTTCTTACTACAACTGCTTTTACTACATCACCTTTTTTTACAACTCCACCTGGTATTGCAGTTTTTACAGATGCTACTATTATATCTCCTACTCCAGCATATTTTCTATATGAACCACCTAGGCATCTGATACACATAATTTCTCTTGCACCTGTGTTATCAGCAACTTTTAAAATACTTTGTTGTTGTACCATTTTTAGATTTCCCTCCATTTCTATTTAACTACTGCCTTTTCTAAAACTTCAACTACTCTCCATCTTTTATCTTTAGAAAGTGGTCTAGTTTCCATAACTTTAACTCTGTCTCCAACTTGGCACTCATTGTTTTCATCATGCGCCTTTAATTTGTATGTTTTCTTCTCAATTTTACCATACATTTTGTTCATTTCATTTGTCTTAACAGCTACTACAACTGTCTTATCCATTTTATCTGAAACAACAGTACCAATCATGGTTTTACGAAGATTTCTCTCTTCCATACCTTTACTTTCTCCCTTCTTTGATTTTTCAAACGGAAAAGAAACGAGTATAACTAGGCAACCAAACAAAAATTTTTGAAATTATACTTTTTGTATATTGAAAAAAATTTTTGTGAAGGTTAACGAAGTTAGACGAAGTTTATT
>CALXVE010000049.1 GCA_944391885.1 uncultured Clostridia bacterium
ATACTCCACTATCATTTTCTAAAATTCCATTAACAGTTGTTTCAATTCCTTTATTAACAGTTATGCTTTTTACAACGTCACCTTTGTTTGCAAGCTTTTTATATTGAAAATTGTTAAAACCATAATCTAATAATTTTTGAGCATTTGAAAAACGAATTGCACTTGTTGGTGCTTTCATAACAACAGCTATTAAAGATAAATCATCACGTGTTGCACTTGCAGATAAATTATATAATGCCACAGAAGTAGAACCAGTTTTTAGCCCAGTTGCTCCTTTATAATTTCTAATTAATTTATTAGTATTAACAAGCGAAGATTTTCCATCTCTTAAACTATCCATATATACAGTGGTGTATTTTGTAATATCAGGGTGATTATTTAAAAGTTCCCTAGACATTAAAGCAATATCATATGCAGAAGTAACATGCCCATCTTCATCAATACCATGGCAGTTTTTAAAAGTAGTATCATTCATGCCAAGTTCTTTTGCTTTTGCGTTCATTTGCTCCACAAAAGCCTCTTGCGAACCAGCCAAATATTCAGCCATTGCAACAGTGCAGTCATTTGCAGAAACTATGCAAATAGCTTTTAGCATTTCATCAACAGTTAATTCTTCGCGAACATCTAGCCAAATTTGAGAGCCACCCATGCTAGCTGCATTTTCCGTACATGGGACTTTATCCGTATATGATAACCTTCCAGAATCAATTGCTTCCATAATTAGCAAAATGCTCATTATTTTTGTTACACTTGCAGGGCGCAATTTTTCGTGCATATTTTGCTCATATAAAACTTGCCCGGAGTGTTGTTCTATTAAAATAGCACTTCCACAATCCAAATTATTTGTAGTAGCAGTTTCTTTAGTTTCGGTGGCATTTGCATTTGTTTCAACTGTGTCATTTATTGGCTTAGTTTCAGTTGACCATACATAAACACTATCACTAGCAAAACAAATACTTGAAAAAATTAAAACAAAAGCAAAAATTAAAGCTAATAACTTAATATATATTTTGTGATTAAACATATAAAAACCTCCCAAAATAGATTAATAAATTCTATTTTGAAAGTAAGCAATTTATGCATAAACTATTCTAACTCGGCAATTTTTACACTAACCTTATCTTTGCTCATTTCAGCATATATTTTAATATCATGCCCAGTAGAATTTTTAAATTTAAAGTCTAATTCGCCATAAGCAACAGCAGCATCTTTGCCTTGTTCTACATAATAAACATCCATAGTATGCTCATGCCTTTCAGTAACTTCTAATCCTTTAACCTTTAAAACAGCATTATACAAAGTAGTGCTAACTTGGCAATTGCCACCACCATAATCTTTCTTTAGCTTGTCTTCCACAAAAACTCCAGCTTTTTCATATCCTTCTGCAGGTGTAGGACTACCAACAATATCATTAAAAGAAAAAGTATCATTGTTTTTTACAACTGTACCATTAATTTTAGAAAGACTAATTTTCATGTTATTATCGCGGTGATTATCTTCATCTAAAATTTTAGTAGAAAAACTGGCAATTTCTTTTTCTTGCCCTTCTGTAGCAGACCTAACTTCTTTATTTACTTCTGAATTATTTTCTACATTTTGCTGATTTTCAGTTGCATTATTTGTACTCATTCTAGCTACATCTGGCTGAGTATTTTGATTAGAATTTGTAAAAAAAGCAAAATATATAATTATACCTAATACAATTACAGGGAGAAGAATTAAAAGCCATTTTGTACCATTTTTCATATATAAACACCTCTATTTTAAAAATTCTCATATTTATTTTTTACAAAAAAATAAAAAATATTTTATAAATATTTAACATTTTTTAAAAAATTTGGTATAATAAAAGTCTAAATACAAGTACTAATAATTCACAAAATTGCAGAAGTGAGAGATAAGAATTGACAACTGTTTGAAAGTTATAGTATAATATTAATGTAAATTTAATTTTAGATAAATACTAATAAAATAAGTGAAATAAAAAGGAGAATAGAGCAATGATAGCAAAAGTTTGGAAAAAAGTATTATTATTTGTTTTAATAATTGCATGTCTATTTAATGTTATAAATAAACTAGTACACAAAGCCTCAATGGAACAAGAAGTAAAAGCCTCGGCAGAATATATACAAGAGCAACAGAACAAATAGAGGAGTCCTACAAAATTTCTTTCCAAATACTTGAAATTAATAAAAAACTATGTTACAATGTAATCTAGTGTTTAGGAATATGAATTAAGGGAGGGTGAAGACAAAATGAAACAAGGATTACATCCAAGTTATACAGAAGCAACAATTACATGTGCGTGTGGAAATGTTATGAAAACAAATTCAACAAAATCAGATATGAAAGTTGATATTTGTTCAAAATGCCATCCATTTTGGACTGGAAACTTAAAAAGAGAAACAACAGGTGGTAGAGCAGATAAATTTAAGAAAAAATATGGACTTAACTAAAAAAAGAAATGATAGTAAAAAACTATCATTTTTTTTGCCTTAAAAAAGATAATTCAATTAACCGAACCACAAAAAGTATATATATGCTAAAATATAAAATATTACCAATGGAGTTTATTTAATGACTTAGAAATACCTTGCAAAAAACGACAAATTATTGTAAAATTAGCATGTTATATAAATAAAAAAACTGGAGGAATAACTGTGGCAAAAATAGATATACAAAATTGCTTAGAAGATATAGAAAAAGTTGCAAAAATAAATGAAGGTAAAAACCTAAAATATAGCATTTTTACAATGGGATGCCAACTAAATGAAAATGATTCTGAAAAAATGTGTGGCATGATGGAAAAAATGAATTATACAAAAACAGATGATTTGCAAGAAGCAGATTTAATAGTTTTTAATACATGTTGTGTACGTGAAAATGCAGAAGATAAACTATTTGGAAAGCTAGGAGAAGTAAAAAAATACAAAGAAAAATGTGGCGCAATTATTGCAATTGGCGGCTGTATGATGCAAGAAAAACACATTGTAGAAAAACTAAAACAAAGCTATCCATTTTTTGATATAGTTTTTGGACCACATACTTTAGAACAATTTCCAACTGATTTATATAAAATTATTTGTAACAGAAAAAGAATAGAAGATATTTTGGATATTGATGGAAATATTATAGAAGGTTTGCCAATAAAAAGAGATAGCAATATTAAAGCATCAGTAGCCATTATGAACGGGTGCAATAATTTTTGCAGTTATTGTATTGTTCCATATGTAAGGGGAAGGGAAAGAAGCAGAGAGCCTAGAGATATTATAGAAGAAATAAAAGAGTTGGCAAACCAAGGATATAAAGAAATAATGCTCCTTGGGCAAAATGTAAATTCATATTTAAGAGTGGAAAAAGAAAAAAATATCCCGTTTGAAGAATATGAAGGGGTTAACTCATTTGCTACATTACTTAGGGCTGTTAATAAAATAGAAGGAATAGAAAGAATTCGTTTTATTTCACCACACCCAAAAGACTTTACAGATGACGTAATAGATGCGATTTCTGAGTGTGACAAAGTGTGTAAACTAGTGCATTTACCATTACAGTCAGGAAGCACTGAAATATTAAAAGTGATGAATAGAAAATATACTAAGGAACAGTATTTGAATTTAGTAGAAAAAATGAAAAATAAAATTCCAAACCTAACACTTTCTACAGATATTATTGTAGGTTTTCCAGGAGAAACAGAGGAAGACTTTTTAGATACACTTGATGTGGTAGAAAAAGTGAAATTTGAGCAAGTATATATGTTCATATATTCAAGGAGAGTTGGAACACCAGCAGATAAAATGGAAAATCAAGTACCAGAAGAAATAAAGCATAAAAGATTTGATAGGTTAAAGAAATTAGTTGAAAAGCAAATAGAGATAAGAAACAAAGAATATGTTGGCACAGTTCAAAACATTTTAATTGAAGGAAGAAGCAAAACAAATGAGAATGTGTTAACAGGTAGAACTGATTCAAATAAAGTAGTGGTATTAGAAGGTAATGATGATTTAATAGGAAAAGTCTTACCAGCAAAAATTGTATCAGAGCATATGTGGTTTTTGAGAGGTGAGATGTGGGATGTGAGAAGTGGGTTATAGGAGATAGAAATATTAATTTGAAGGAGAGTTTATAATCATGGCAGAATTTTCACCAGCAATGCAAGTATATTTGGATAATAAAGAGCAATACAAAGACTGTATATTATTTTACCGTTTAGGGGACTTTTATGAAATGTTTTTTGATGATGCTATTACTGCATCAAGAGAATTGGAACTAACCCTAACCGGAAAAGACTGCGGACAAGAAGAAAGGGCACCAATGTGTGGAGTGCCATACCATGCGGCAGAAACATATATTGCGAGGCTTATTGAAAAAGGGTACAAGGTGGCAATTTGTGAGCAATTAGAAGACCCAAAAACTGCAAAAGGAATAGTAAAAAGAGGTGTTATACGTGTTGTAACACCAGGTACTGTAATGGAAACTAATTTGCTAGACGAAAAGAAAAATAATTATATAATGTCTATTTATAAAAATGGAATATATTATGGTGTAGCAGTTTGTGACCTAACTACAGGTGATTTTAGGACAACCCAGATTAAGGAACAGAACAATTTTGCTACTTTAATGGACGAAATTTCTAGATATTTACCTGCGGAAATTATTATAAACAGGATGCTTTTAGCTTCAACAGAAGAAATGGATAAAATCAAGGAAAGGTTTTCTGTATATATTTCTGTATTAGATGAAAACCACTTTGATGCAGATTATGAGGATTTTGAATTAAAGTATGATATTGTTAATGAAGATGAACAAGAAGTAAAAAATTTAAAAGAACAAATTTTATGTGTGGCTGCAAGTAATGGGCTTTTTAGATATTTGCAAGATACACAAAAAAATGATTTAAAATATATTCACAAAATTAAGCTATATAATACTACACATTATATGAGCCTAGATACTAGTGCAAGAAGAAACTTGGAAATTACAGAAAAGCTAAGAGATAAAAGCAAAAAAGGAACCTTGCTATGGGTGCTAGATAAAACTTCTACATCTATGGGTGGAAGGCTTTTAAGAAGATGGTTAAATGACCCTTTAATTGATGTTGAGAAAATTAATGAAAGACTAGAAGCGGTTAAAGAATTAAAAGAAGATATAATGCTAAGGGGCGAGATTGTAGATAGCCTTAAAAAAGTTTATGATATAGAAAGATTGGCAGGAAAAATCTCATATGGTAGTGCAAATGGTAGGGACTTAGTATCACTAAAAAACTCTAGCAAACAATTACCAGACGTAAAAACAAATTTATCAAAAGCAAAATCAAAACTATTAGTACAGCTATATGAAAACTTAGACGTGCTAGAAGATATATACCAAATTATTGAAAATTCTATTGTAGATGACCCACCAATTGGCATAAAAGAGGGAGATTTAATCAAAAAAGGCTATGACGAGGAAATTGACCATTTAAAAGATGCCACAACAAATGGAAAGAATTGGATTTTAAAAATAGAAGCAGAAGAAAAAGAAAAAACTGGAATAAAAGGGCTAAAAATAGGATTTAATAAAGTATTTGGATATTTTATAGAAGTAACTAAGGCAAATTTGCATTTAGTACCAGATACATATATTCGTAAACAAACATTAACAAATTGTGAAAGATTTGTTACAGATGAACTAAAAAGAGTGGAAAATGAAATTCTAGGTGCAGAAGAAAGAGTTGTTAATTTAGAATATAACGCGTTTTGTGATATAAGGGGCAAAATAGAAGAACAAATTAGCAGAGTTCAGCAAACTGCCAATATTATCTCTATGTTAGATGTTTTATGTTCTTTTGCAACAGTTGCAGATGATATGAACTATGTTATGCCAATTGTGGACCATAGTGGAACTATAGATATAAAAAATGGACGTCACCCAGTTATAGAAAAAATATTGCCAACAGGTAGCTTTGTTGAAAATGATACTTATTTGGACAAAGGTGATAATCGCTTAGCAATTATTACAGGACCAAATATGGCGGGAAAATCTACATATATGAGGCAAGTTGCATTAATTACATTAATGGCACAGTGTGGAAGCTTTGTGCCAGCATCATATGCAAAAATTGGTGTTGTAGATAAAATTTTTACAAGAGTTGGTGCATCTGATGACTTGAGCATGGGACAAAGTACATTTATGGTTGAAATGATGGAAGTTGCTTCAATTTTAAAAGAAGCAACAGAAAATAGCTTAGTAATATTAGATGAAATTGGTAGAGGAACATCTACATATGATGGACTTTCAATTGCTTGGGCAGTAGCAGAATACATATCTGACAAAGAAAAATGCGGGGCAAAAACATTATTTGCAACTCATTACCATGAACTTATTTCATTAGAAGAAAAATTGGACGGAGTAAAAAACTACTCAATTGCAGTTAAAGAAAAAGGAGAAGATGTAATATTTTTAAGAAAAATTGTACCAGGTGGAACAGATGAAAGCTATGGTGTGCATGTTGCAAAACTTGCAGGAGTTCCACAAGTTGTTACAAAACGTGCAAACGAAATTCTAAGGTCATTAGAAAGAAAAAGCATTTTAGGTAACAAACCACAGGAAAAAGAAAATAAAAAAGTGGTAGAAGGGCAGTTTGACTTATATAATTACAAACTAGCAGAAATTGCACACGAATTAGACAAGGTTGACATTAATGAGCTTACTCCTGTGCAAGCGTTGAATATTCTAATGAATATGAAAGAAAAAATGAAGTAAATTCCGTTTGGTCGCTGCGCGGTCTGCACTATTATTACAGATGTTTATATAAAATACATAGGAGAATTAATCGAAATGGAATATTTAATAATTGTTTTAAGTTGTATAGTATTTTTAATTATATTAAAATTTGCTTGGAATATAAAAATAAAAGACATTAAAAAATTAAAAGAAATTGGCTATAGTAAAGAATTAAATGAAATAACTAATAAACTCCCAGAAAATAAAGAAATATGCAAAGTAATTTTGAAAAAATTAAATAATGAAACCGTAAATATAAAAGAAAGTGAAAACAATACTGCGAGTTTCTACTTAGTATTAAATAATACTATATTAATAGCAAATATAAAAAATACATTTACAAGAGTGCAAACAATTGCACATGAGTGCTTACACTCGGTTCAAAACAAAAGAACATTATTATTTAATTTCATATATTCAAATATTTATCTTATATACTTTGTTGCTATTTGCATATTATCAATTTTAGGGATAGTAAAGCATGGGATGCTACATATATTTATACTTACAATACTTGGAATAATTTATTATGCAATCCGCTCATACTTAGAAATGGATGCAATGACAAAAGCAAAACCACTAGCAAAAGAATATATGGAAGAAGAAGGGAGCTTAAGCAAAGAAGAACAAAAAACAATATTAGAAAACTATGATAAAATCAATGGAATAGGCATAAAAATGACAAATTACAGGCTAATTATTAGTATTACAATAAAGATTATCATTTTTGGGGCAGTCCTCATATTTTAGGGACAGTCCCCTTTTACACATTTTGGGGTAATTTGTGACAGATTAGTAGAACTTATTGCTAATATGGCAATAGGTTCTTTAATATATTGCGTAAATGTCAGACTAAGAATTGCCTGAATTCTCCAATTTTTCGAGTTTTAACCCAATCCAAAAGCTAACAATAAATAAAATAACTGCCAATGCACCTTCTGGTCCAAAATTGATACCTGGATATAATACAAAAATAGAGCCAAGTACAAAACCAATGATTACATAAAATGTCTGTGGATAGTATTTATGCAATAAATACTGTATAATTTTTAAGAATATTATGCTACCTAATAAAACTCCAATTCCCATTGGAAGCAAAATTGAAAAATCGAGATTGGCAATAGCATTTAAATAATATGAATATACGCCAAGGCACATTAAAATAACTGTGCTACTAACCCCAGGCACAACTATGCCAATAGACATTAGAAAACCTGCTAAAATAAAGTAAAAATATGATTCCGAGTTTAAATTTATTTGTATTAAATTAGGTAATATATTTTCTAATTTAATACAAATAATACCAAATGCAAAAGCAGATAGTAAAAAGATAATATAATGCAATCTAAAACCAGAAGTTTTGGAACTAATATTTTTCATTAGTAGTGGAATACTGCCACAAATTAACCCCATAAAACAAAAGCTGGTCTGCATGGGATATGTGTTAAAAAGAAAATTTAGCATTTTTCCAAAAAGTAAAATACCAGTTATGCCACCAAGCCCAATTGGAAGCAGAAATAAAAAGTTTTTCTTGAAGTCTTTAAATAAGTTTAAAATGCTATCAACTAATTTTTCATATATTCCAAAAATAACACAAAAAACACCGCTACTAATGCCTGGAAGAATAGCACCACAACCAATTAAAATACCTTTTAAATAATCTAAAACAAATTTCATAATTTTACCTTTTTATGCATTAAAATGAATAATTATTAATATAAATTGTTAAAAACTTAATTGCTTTTAAATAATTATTCAAAAAAAATAAAAAAATTCATAAAAATTCTTGACAAAAGATTAATGATACTTTATAATTATATTTGTTCACACAAAATGCAGGTGTAGTTCAATGGTAGAATTCCAGCCTTCCAAGCTGGCTATGCGGGTTCGATTCCCGCTACCTGCTCCATTAAGTAAAATCGTCGCACCAGACGAAAGTATTGATAAATCAACTGTAAAAGGTTGATTTTTTTG
>CALXVE010000050.1 GCA_944391885.1 uncultured Clostridia bacterium
AGAAGCTTTTCCAGACCAGCTATCAACATTTTCAACAATATATGATGCAAGTGCAATTAATAGGGCTACAAATATACAACTTGCAACCAAAAAAATTAATGGCACAGTTATTATGCCAGGTGAAACTTTTTCATATAATAAAGTTGTTGGTTCTAGGACAATAGAAGCGGGATGGAAGGAAGGAACAGCATATATTGGAGGCAAAGTAGTGCCAAGTGTAGGTGGGGGAGTTTGCCAAGTATCTTCTACACTATATAATACAGCTCTACTTGCAAATCTTGAAATTACAGAAAGAACAAACCATACATTTACAGTTGATTATGTATCACCAAGTAGAGATGCAACAGTATATTATGGAAGTTTAGATTTTTGCTTTAAAAATAATAGAACATATCCTGTTAAAATAGTAGCTAGTGCAAAAAATGGAGTATGCAAAATTAGCTTATATGGGATTAAAGAAGAAGTTGAATATGAAGTAATTATTCAATCAAAAATAACTTCATATATTAATAATACTACAACATACAAAGAAGACCCAACTTTAGAACAAGGCAGAGAAGTTGTAGAACAAATAGGGTTTAATGGATGCAGAAGTGAAGGATATAAAATTTTAAAATTAAATGGAAAAGTGGTTTCACAAACATTGCTTTCAAAAGATACCTATAGCCCACAAGAAAGAATTGTAAGAAGGGGAACAAAGCAGGTAACAACTACGCCACAAGAAACTGAACAATCTGATACGACTAAAGTTCCTGCTACAGCAAACTAAGTGTATCAAAGAAATTATAAAAAGTTTATTTTAAATAAAAAAAGTCCGTAAATTCAGAGCACTTAATAAAAAATACTTGACAAAAATGGAAAATACAGCTTATAATAGTACTGTTAGCTGTATTTTTTATATATGCGTCATTAGCTCAGTTGGTAGAGCAGCAGACTCTTAATCTGATGGTCGGAGGTTCGACTCCTCTATGACGCACCAAAGAATAAAAAATAACTCATAGTGAGTTATTTTTTTTAGTATATTTCCAATATATTTTATATAATAAGCTATCAGAGGCTATCGTAAAAGTTGTGTAAATTTAATTGTATATTAGTTAATCATATGTCACACTTTATTTTACACTATCGCTATCTGAGTTTTCTCTCTGTTAATATCAAAAGTTAATAACTTACTTTTGCTTTTCTTACTGGTTCTATTAATATAACTTGTGAAATATCGTCTCAGTAGTATATATATTCATATATTAAATTCATTGATAAAATTATACGCTACCAAACAAATCTAATGGCCAAAAACGAATCCATACTACACCTTCGATTTTTTCTAATGGAATACAACCAAATACTCTACAATCAATACTATCTTCTCTATTGTCTCCCATTGCAAATACACAATTTTCTGGTACAATAAAGTCATTATATTTACCACATTCACCTAAATCAGTTATGACTCCATCTTGAAGATAATCTTCTTCTAATTCCTGATTATCTATATAAACTTTTCCATTTTTTATCTCAACATGTTCACCCGGTAAAGCTATTACCCTTTTTATATAACTTTCTTTGCCTATTTCTAATACATAATAAGTAAATTTTTTCCACCATGATGTAGGCTCATTTTCGTATTTCGCTACCGGATTATTTTGATTGAATTCATCTTCTGAGCAATAGTTTTGAATATTGCTTGGTGCTTCAAAAGTAATAATATCTCCTCTTTTTGGCATTTGACTAGTTGTCCTTGTCCATCGATTTAAAATGAGTCTCTGATTTTCCTTTAAGGTAGGAAACATTGAAGTCTTTTTTACAATCGTAGGAGTTCCTATATAATATTTGATTAAAAGTGCTAATATAAATGCAATTAAAATGCATAAAATCCATTCAATAATGTTTTTTAAATTTCTATTCATCTTTATCTTCCTCTATATATTTACATATTCCTTTTATAAACACCTTACTCGTAACATTTGAGCAATATGGAAAAAAACTATTTACAATTTCGGAATCCGTATGTTTTCGCATTGAGCTAATGCATTTTTGTATTGACCATTTAATATGATAAGATGTTTTGTTAAATTCATTCGCTATTATATTATATAACTTTAATTGGATATTTTGTAATAGTGTTTCATCTTCTACACCTCTAATTATACTCTTTACAATATATTCATATCCTATACTATTTCTATTAAAATTAAAGTTTGATAAAACTAGTTCAACTTTTTTGTCTAAATTATTTATATGCTCTTTTTCAATTATAATTTCTTTTACTGTAGTATATAAATCTCTTAGAGATACAGGCTTAACTAAAATTTTATAAATGATATTATAATATTTTATTGATATTTCATTTAATAGTTTATTCTCTCCAGAGATTATTAATACTTTAAAATTTGTTTTATGAAATCCAGATAATTCTTTCAATACATCTATTCCGCTTAACTCAGGCATTTTTAAATCCAATATCACCAGATTAACCTCTTGTTTATAAAGTACATTTAGCAATTCTTTTCCGTTAGATACTGTAGAAATAATGTTTATATTTAAATCAAATGATTTCAAATAATTACATACATTAGTCGAAAATTCTAAATTATCATCTGCTATTATTATATTATATTTAGACACTATATAACCTCTATTATTTTTTATTTTAGTACTATACTTAGTATACAACATATACATATATATTTCAACACTATTTAGAATTAAAATAGTAATGTAATGTAGTATAATATATAATTATTTTAATAAATATTAGAAATTGTTATATACTTTTTGAAAGAAAATTTTTAAATTAATTTATATTAATTTTAGGGATATCCAATAAGGATATCCCTTTAGGTCATAGTGGAGTAAAAATCAATTTACACTCTCTCAATAATTAAAATGTAAGAAACAAAGTTGTTCCCGCTGTTTGTCAGAGTAAAGCCATAGTCTCCATATGGCCAACCGTCACAATTCCAGACTTTTGTCTGCATGGTATTAGTGACTTTAAAACTTCCACATTCTGACTCAAATATATAGGAAAGTTCCGATGTCATATTCTTGCCAGTCTGGTAAGTAAGAGTAATGACAAAATCGTTACTAAACCAATTAGTTAAGTCAAAAGTGTAAGTTTTCGCCTCACCAGGTTGAACTACATCTACCGTGGATACCAAATCAGCATCTTGGACAGATAGAGTTCTTGTAGTTGCGGTATCAGTCACAGATTCCGATGAAATGTTATCATTGCTCTGTGCTTCAGTAGCCAAAGCGGGAACCGCCATAGTAACCAGCATTACCATTGCAACAATTACAGAAATGGTTCTTTTCATATTGTTACCTCCTAATGTTGTTGTATACCATTGCCTCCACTACGACCTACCAATAACTTAGAAATTAGAATTCTAAGTCATTAGCTAATATAATATTATATAAATAATATAATTTATATATACCACTTTGGCGTTTATATTGCAAAAAAGTAGAAAAAAGTAGAAAAAATCCCTCTTTGATATTTTATACTTTATCACGGAAGAATTTATTTACACAACTTTTTTTATACTCTCAGCTATCAGCTATCAATTCAATTTTATTTATATTATGAAAAGTTTTTTTATCCTTTAAAATTTGTTACATTGAATTATTTTTATTGCCTCTAACATTGCTTTTTCTCTGTGGGTTTTTCCTAATTCCTCATCAGGAATTTCACTCATTACTTTTGAAAAACCGTCTGCAATAAAAATTGGGTTATATGTTAATTTTCCCATTTTTCCTGGTTTAAATGGTATCTTTCCTTTGGTCTCACCTCTTACAGAAAAGAATTTGCCATTTGGCATAATTATAGTAAGCACACAAACAAATTTAGCTGTTCGTTTTTCTTCTGGAACATCCTTTAATTCATCTAATAATTTATTAATTACTTTTTCTTGCGGTGCATGATCTCCAGCATATCTGGCACTCAAAACTCCAGGTTTCCCATTTAAGGCGTCTACACAAAGTCCAGCATCATCTGTTATAATAATTTCTTTTAATCCAATTTTATCACAATAAGATTTAATAGCTTTTGCTTTTATCATTGAATTTTCTTCAAAAGTTGTCCCATTTTCCTCTATATTTTCATTAAAATTAATATCTTTTAAAGATAGTATTTCCAAATCTATATTTTGGGATTTAAAAAAATTTTTTACTTGATTTATTTTTTCAATATTCCCAGTACCATATATAAATTTCATAGTATGACCTCCTTAGAATTTAGTTTTATTCTAACTTTATTATTTAAATTTGTCAATAAAAAAGTAATTCAAGTAGTATAGTTGAATTGTTAAAAAATTATACTACTTGAATTACTTATGAATATTAAAAAATTTATACTTTTAAAATTAATTATATTATGAATTTATCTATAATCTGTCACATTATATTCTGTTAAATCGGGTGGAGTTACATCTTCTTCAGTTAATTCATCAAATGTCCAATTTGTTAATTCATAGCTTTCCTCACCATCATTAATTGTATATTTTACTTGTTTGCCACTTTCTTTATCAAAATAATATGTATTGCTTGTAACACCGATTAAAGGCTTTAAAACATAGTATTCTTCTCCATTAACTTCTTCTGTAGTAATAAAATAGGTTAATGCTGTGTTTAGTTTATTTAGTGAGTTACCTGAAACTAAAGTTGATACTATAACATTTAATGTAGGTAACTTTGTATCATCATTAAGGATACTAATTTCAGCCTTTAGTGAATCTGGATATACGGAAATTATTTCTTTTGTATTTTCATTATAGTAAGTCATATTAGAGGTTGTGTTTTCAATTTTCCATATTCCAACGCTTTTTTCATCTTTATGATAATATTCATAACTTCCTGAATCCATATTTACAACATATGAATAATTATTAGAAGATAAAGTAGTAGATAATTTATTAATTATAATAAGGTTTCTAATGAAATATATTATAAATGCAATTAATAATATTATAATAATAATTCCTACAATTTTTAACACTTTTTTTCCCATTTAATCCCCTCCTGATTTTACTAATTGATAAATATATCATATTTATTTAAATAATATAGTATGAATTATCATATGTCAATATATTTTAATAAATAATTTTGTTACTTTTGGCTTATTTACAAATAATTTTTTGTATTAAAAAATTATTGCCAGTGCTTTGATAAAGTAGTAAAATAAAAAAGAGGTGACGGTTATGTTGGAAATGTATAATACTAATATGGAAACTGGAGTAACAGCAAAGACAGATAAGTATCAAAAAGGAAATTGGATTGATATGGTAGATCCAACGGAACAAGAAATTAAAGAAGTATGCGAAAATGTTAATATACAAGAGGGTTTTATTAGATACGCGTTGGACTTTGAAGAAAAGGCTAGAATTGATGTAGAAGAAGATGATAATACTATGTTATTTATTGTAGATATTCCAATAAAGGAACGCGAAGATGATACATTAATATACAGCACTATGCCAATTGGTATAATTTTTGTAAGAGATGATTATATTATTACAGTATCTATTAAAGAAAATGACATAATACAAGGTATGGGTAAAAATAATATAAAAAATATTATTACATACAAAAAAAGTAGATTTTTATTGCAGATTTTGTATGCAAATTCGTCATCTTATTTAAATTTATTAAAGAAAATTAATAAAGAAACCGAAATTGCAGAATCTGTTTTGAAAAATTCAATGAGAAATAAGGAATTGTTAAAATTATTGAGTTTAGAAAAAAGTTTGGTATATTTTACTACCTCTTTAAAATCTAATGAATTAGTAATGGAGAAAATAATGAGAGGTAAAATTATTAAACTTTACGAAGAAGATGAAGATATTCTTGAAGATGCTATAATTGAAAACAAGCAAGCAATTGAAATGGCTAATATTTATAGAGATATTTTAAATGGTACAATGGATGCATATGCTTCTATTATCTCGAACAATTTAAATAGAGTAATGAAATCTTTAACTTCAATTACAATTATTCTAGCAATTCCAACAATGGTAGCAAGCTATTGGGGAATGAATGTAGCAGTACCAATGCAAAATAATCCGTGGGGATTTGCTATTATTTTAATTTTTTCAATTTTAATTGCAGGAATTGCTACAATATGGCTAAATAAGAAAAATATGTTAAAATAAAACCTATAATAAAAATAAAATTTTATAAAAAAGAATAAAATACAAAAAAACATATATACTAAATACTGAATGAAAATATTTTTGTTTTTGGGAGGTTTTTATGAAAATTATAGACAAGATTGCACTAGTATTAGTTATTATAGGTGCCATAGTTTGGGGTATTGTTGGAATTTTTAATTTCAATATAGTAGATGCTCTATTTGGCGAAGGTTCTATTATTAGTAGAATCATTTATATTTTAGTTGGAATTTCGGGTTTATGGGCAATAAAATTATTATTTGATGACTAAAAATATGAAATTTTCCTAGATAAATGTCCCCTATTATGATATAATAGGGGCGTTATTATTGTAAAAATTAATATTTTGCAAGCTAATCTTAATTATGCATATTTATAAAAAATAATTTAAAGGAGGAAAAGTAATGCTTACTGCAACTGGTGTAACAGTTCGATTTGGAAAAAGAACTTTATTTGAAGATGTAAACATAAAATTTAATAAAGGTTGTTGCTATGGAATTATAGGGGCAAATGGTGCTGGAAAATCTACCTTTTTAAAAGTATTGTCTGGAGAAATTGAGCCAAGCAAAGGAGAGGTTTCAAAAGAAAAAAATGAAAGAATTTCAGTTTTAAAACAAGATCACTTCGCATTTGAAGAATATACTGTTATGGATACTGTAATTATGGGAAATACTGAATTATATCAAATTATGAAGGAAAAAGATGCAATATATGCTAAGCCTGATTTTTCTGAAGAAGATGGTATGAAAGCTGCTAAATTAGAAGAAAGATTTAGCGAGCTAGATGGATGGAACGCAGAGGCTGATGGAGCAGTATTATTAAATGACCTAGGAATTGAACCTGAAAAACATTATAAATTAATGAGCGAGCTAGAAGCAAAGGACAAAGTAAAAGTTCTTTTAGCACAAGCCTTATTTGGAAATCCAGATATTTTGCTATTGGATGAACCTACAAACGACTTGGATTTAAAGAGTATTGATTGGTTAGAAGAATTTTTAATCAATTTTGAAAATACTGTAATTGTAGTATCACATGATAGATATTTTTTAAATAAAGTATGCACACATATTGCAGATGTGGACTTTGGAAAAATTAAAATATATCCAGGAAACTATGATTTTTGGTATGAATCAAGCCAACTTGCATTAAAGCAAATGAAAGAAGCTAATAAAAAGAAAGAAGAAAAAATTAAAGAATTACAAGAGTTTATTGCAAGATTTAGCGCAAATGCCTCAAAATCAAAACAAGCAACTTCTAGAAAAAAATCATTAGAAAAAATAGAGTTAGATGAAATAAAACCATCTAACAGAAGATACCCATATATTGATTTTAAGCCAGATAGGGAGCCAGGTAAAGAAATTCTACAAGTAAAAAATATATCTAAGACAATTAATGGAGAAAAAATATTGGATAATATATCTTTTACTGTAAAGCAGGATGACAAAATTGCATTTTTAGCAGATAATGAAAATGCTAAAACTGTATTATTCCAAATAATTAGCGGAGAATTACAACCAGATAGCGGAGAAGTTACTTGGGGTACTACTATTACAAGTAGTTATTTTCCAAAAGATAATAATTATTTATTTGAAACCGATTTATCTATTACAGATTGGTTAAGGCAATATTCAAAAGACCCAGATGAGACATATGTTAGAAGCTTTTTAGGAAGAATGCTATTTTCAGGTGAGGAAGCACTAAAAAAAGTAAATATATTATCAGGTGGAGAAAAAGTAAGATGTGTACTTTCTAAAATGATGCTTTCAGGAGCTAACTTTTTAATTTTTGATGAACCTACAAACCACTTGGACATGGAATCTATTACAGCACTAAATGAAGGCATGAAAAAATTTAAAGGAAATATTTTATTTACTTCACATGACCATCAATTAACACAAACTGTGGCAAATAGAATTATAGATTTAAAAGATGATGGTATGGTAGATAGAGAAGTTACATATAATGAATATTTAGGAATTGATTAATTGGGGACGGGTCCCAGTCACTCTAAATAGGGTGACTGAGGGACGGTTCTAAGTAAAGTGTAATTATGCAACAAAAAAATCCAACCAGTTCTGGTGAACGGGTTGGATTTTTCTTATGCTTTAAATTTATCTTGAATTTCTTTAATTTCATCATAATGGTTATCTAAAAT
>CALXVE010000051.1 GCA_944391885.1 uncultured Clostridia bacterium
TTTTTAATAATATACAAGAATTTCAAACGATAATCCAACAATATAAAAATATTTTTATATACTTTGTCAACAATCTGAAAAAATGTCAAATATTTGTTTGACATTTTTTTGTTTGTATGTTATTATATAAAAAGATTGGAAATATTAGAAAAGAGAAGGAGTGGTGCGTGATGCCAAAAAGAATAAAAGACCCAATGGCAATTAATAAAAGGGAAAAGGCAATTTTGAAATTTATTCAAAAAGAATTAGATGAAAAAGGATATTCTCCATCTGTTAGAGAGATTGGTAAGGCAGTAGGGCTAAAATCTACAGCAACAGTACATGGCTACTTAGGAAAACTTGTTGAAAAAGGATACCTAAAAAAGGAAGACCAAAAGGGTAGAACATTAAGATTATTAAAAAATAAAGAAGGAAAACTTTTAGAAAAACCAATAGAAACAAAAACATATTATACAGGTAGGGAATTAGTAGAAGTTCCAGTAGTAGGTAAAATTACAGCAGGTGCACCAATTTTAGCTGTAGAAAATATTACAGATACTTTTCCAATTCCATTAGATTTTGTTGGAAATAGTGATAGTTTTATGCTTACTGTTCGTGGAGAAAGCATGATAGAAGCTGGAATTTTAGATGGTGATTACATTTTAGTTAGAAGACAAAATGTAGCAGAAAATGGTGAAATTGTTGTTGCATTAATTGATGATGAAGCAACTGTTAAAACATTTTATAAAGAGGAAGACCACATTAGGTTACAACCAGAAAACAGCACAATGGACCCAATAATAGTTCCAACATGTAGAATATTAGGAAAGGTATCAGGGGTGTTTAGAAAAATTTAAAAAGGGGAGATTTTTATGAATTACTTAGATATATGGTTTTTTGATAGACGCCCTAGAATGAAAGTCTTTTTCTGCTATGCACTGATATTTATATTATTCTTCATTTTTTCAGATTTTCTAATAGAGGGCTTTACAAAATCACTATATAATCCAATGACAAGTTATGAAATAAATATTACATCTCCACAAGTTACAATAACTTCAGCAGAAGCGTCAAATGTAAATGGTAATGTAAAAGGAACCATAAAAAATACCACAGATGAACCTTTAGATGATAAATATCTAAAATTTGATTTTTATACACCAAGGGATGTTTGTGCAGGAACCAAATATCTTGAGGTAGAATACTTAGTTCCAGGAGAAGAAAAAAATTATGAACTAGGATTTAAATATGACAATGTTTCTTCTGTAAAAGTTAGTATGGTAGATAAATCTGAAGTAGAGGATGCTACAGAAGACGAGCTAGACACAATACCAATAGATGGACCTGCAGCACTTATTAGCTTTGCAATACTTGGATATTTCTTTTTGTAATTGTATAAACAAGTAAAAAAGTGGTTAAAATAGAGTATAAAAATATACTCTATTTTTTTGTGAAAATGGATTGCTATTTTATTTAAAATGTAATATAATTGTAACAAATTTGTAACAAAAACGTAATACGTTTTGAAAGGAACGATTTTAATGTTTAAGTATGGACAAGATATTGGCATAGATTTAGGAACAGCCACTGTTATTGCATATGTTAAAGGGAAAGGAATTGTTTTAAGGGAGCCATCTGTTGTTGCAGTGGATAGTAATACAGGTGAAGTACTAGCTGTAGGAAAAGAAGCTAGAAGAATGCTCGGAAGGACACCGGGAAACATAGTTGCAACAAGGCCTTTAAGAGATGGTGTTATTTCAAATTATACAGTAACAGAAAAAATGCTTAAATATTTTATTAATCGTGTTGGAGGAAAATTTATATTCTCTCCAAGAATTATGATTTGCATACCTTCACAAGTAACAGAGGTGGAAAAAAAAGCAGTAATAGATGCTGCTTCACAAGCTGGTGCAAGAAGGGTATATTTAATAGAAGAACCAATTGCTGCAGCTATTGGCGCTGGACTAGATATTTCAAAACCTTGCGGAAACATGGTAGTAGATATTGGTGGTGGAACTACAGATATTGCGGTTATTTCACTTGGTGGTTCTGTTGTTAGCACCTCATTAAAAGTTGCAGGTGATAAATTTGATGAAGCAATTGTTAGATATATTAAAAAGAAATATAATGTGATGATAGGAGAAAGAACTGCAGAAGATTTAAAAATAAATATTGGATGTGTGTATCCTAAAATTCAAGATATGGAAATGGATATACGTGGTAGAGATCTAGTAACTGGACTTCCAAAAACTATTACAGTACACTCTAGCGAAATGTTAGAAGCCTTAACAGAACCAGCAATGATGGTGGTTGATGCTGTACATAGTGTACTTGAAAGAACACCCCCTGAATTAGCAGCAGATATTAGTGATAGAGGAATTTATATGACTGGTGGTGGTTGTCTAGTAGATGGGCTAGATAAACTTTTGCAGGAAAAAACAGGAATAAATGTAATGATAGCACAAGATGCGGTATCATGTGTGGCACTTGGTACAGGAAAAGCTTTGGATAATTTAGATATATTAGATAGTAAAAAGAGGAAATGATTATTAGGAACAGAGATTTTTGACAATTTCAAATTTTTATATAAAATTATTAAATCCCCACAATTGTATTATAGAGTGCAGTCCGCGCAGGCGGAGCGCTAGCGTAGTTCTAGAGCCTTCCAACTACTTAACCCATGTCAAAAATTTATTTTTGACATGCGGACGGAAGGCGACAGCAAGGACTAACGACATAATACAATTGTGGGGATAATATAATTTATAAAATATTGTCAAAAATCTCTGTTTGGGTAGCGACCAATGGGTCAAGTTTTTTCAAAATACTTGCATATTTTCAAACAAACAGCTATAATATTATAGGATTAATTTATATGAAAAACAAAGGAGTAATATGAACAAGACAAAAAGAAAAATATTTGAAACTTCCATGAAATTATTTGCAGAAAAAGGTTATGATGCTACTAGTATAGAGGAAATAACAGCAACTGTGGGAGTAGCAAAAGGAACGCTATATTATCACTTTTCTAGCAAGGAAGAAATTTTTAATTTTCTAGTAGAAGAAGGAGTAAAACTCTTAAAAAATAGTATAGCAATAAAAACAGATAAGCTTGAAAATTCAATTGATAAAATAAGAGCAATTGTGCTAATACAAATAAAAATATTAGTAAAATATGAAAGCTTTATGACAATAATTTTAAGTCAAATTTGGGGAAATGATGCAAGATCTCAAATGTGCAGGTCATATGTATTTGAATATATACAAATGATAGAGGAAATAGTAAAAGACGGAATAGAAAAAGGTGAAATTATTGATGGAGACCCAAATGTGATTGCATCTGGAATTTTTGGCTTTACTTGTTCAAGCTTAATATATAAAATGAGACACCATAACGAGGAATTAGACATGATAAAACTGGATAAAGAAATAGAAAAAATATTTATAAAAAAATTAAAAAGATAAAAGGAGAGAAAGAAAATGAGAGGGTTAAGAGACTTTAAAGTACCAGACTTTAAATTTCCAAAATTAAAAATGAAGGACATGCCGGAAATTGAAGAAGTAAAAGTGGATTATGATGCAATTCAAAAGGTACAAGAAAACCAAAAGAAAAAACAAGTTAAATATTATGATGATGCAACAGATTATTCAACAATACAAGAAGTGTTTTATAAAACAATAAAACAATATGCTAAAAATGATTTTATCTTAGAAAAGTTTGACTCAAAAGGAAAATATGTGTCAATAAATTATGAACAATTTGGAAAAGATGTTGTTGGATTTGGAACAGCTTTGACAAGAAAATTGCAATTAGATAAAAACACAAGAGTATTAATTATTAGTGAGACTACATATCATTGGTATGTAACATATATGACAATGCTATCTGGAAATGGTATTGCAGTACCAACAGACAAAGAATTGCCAGACAATGAACTTGAAAACATTGTAAAAAGGTCAAAAGCAGATATTATTGTATATTCAGCAAGAAAAGAAGACGCAATTAAGAAAATTATGGAAAACGTTCCAGAAGTAAAATACTTTGTAAAAATGTATTCAGAAGATGGAATAAATGGCAAAAATGTAGGTATGCAATATTTAATAGAAGAAGGAAAAGCATTAGTAGAAAATGGAGATGACTCATATTCAAAAGTAGAATTAATACCAGACGAATTTAAGGTATTATTATTTACTTCAGGTACTACCTCAAATGCGAAAGGGGTTATGCTATCTAGCCGTAACTTGGCAGAAAACATTAATGCTGTATCTGCATATGTAAAAATATATCCAACTGATAGATTTTTCTCAGTACTGCCACTACATCATACTTATGAATCTAGTATTGGATTTTTAATACCATTAGCAAATGGAGCATCTATTGCTGTATGTGAGGGATTAAAACATATTGTACCAAATTTAAAAGAAACCCACCCAACAGCACTACTTGCAGTACCACTTTTAATTGAAAACCTATACAAAAAAATAAATGCAAATATTAAAAAGAGCAAAAAAGAAGGCTTAGTAAACTCAATGATACATGTAACAAATGCATTAAAAGTAGTTGGAGTTGATGTAAAACGCAAAATATTTGGCGAGATACATGAAAACTTAGGTGGAAAACTAAGAATTATAGTATCTGCAGCTGCACCAATTGATGCTAAAATAGGAAAATGGGTTGAAGATATTGGAATTATGTTTTTACAAGGTTATGGATTAACAGAAACTGCACCAATTTCAGCATTAACACCTGAATTTCAGCCTAAAATTGGTTCTGCTGGAAGGGCTATTCATAAAGCAGAAATAAAAATTGATAATCCAAATCAAAATGGAGAAGGAGAAGTTTTAATTAAAACTCCTACACTAATGCTTGGATATTACGAAGATGAAGAAGCAACAAGGGAAGCAATTGAAATAATAGATGGACAAAGATGGTTCCGCTCAGGAGATATCGGATATTTAGATGAAGATGGATTTCTATATATTACCGGTAGATGCAAAAATGTAATTGTTACACAAAACGGTAAAAACATTTATCCAGAAGAAATAGAACTTCTTTTGGGTCAAGTTCCAGAAATTAAAGAGTGTATGGTTTATGGAAAAGAAGCTCCAAAAGAGGCTGCAAATAAAGAACTAATAATTTCTGTAAAAGTTATACCAAATATGGAAGAAATTGAGGCAAAACATGGAAAAGACCTATCAGAAGAAGAAATAAGAAAAATTATTTGGGACCAAATAAAAGTTGTAAACCAAAAATTAACTTCATAGAAAGCTATTAAAAACTTAGAAATTAAGCATGATGAATTTGAGAAAACTACAACAATGAAAATCAAAAGATATGCTGAATTAAAAAAGAACTAAAAAACGACAAATTCTTTAAAAAAATTCTTGACTTCATAAAAATGTTGTAATAAAATTGTAACAGAAATGTAAAAAGAATTTAATAAAAATCCTATTGTAGTTTTCGCGTAATCAGTGTATAATAATAACGACGTAGGAGAAGATAACGTAGGATAAAGGAGGGAAAGTTTACAATGTCTAAATCTGGCATAGTAAACGTGAGAATGGTAATCACGGAAGAAAAAATTTTATCAAATATTGACAAAGTACAAAAATTAATTAATCCAAACAGCAAAAAACAAATAGTACAACTAGAAGAAGATGCTTATTTTAAGGATTTGATAGAATCAGTTAAAACATATTTAATTGAATATCCTAAGAAAAAGAATTTTCCTAAGAGTGTATATAAAGCAGCTTATGGATTAGTGGAATATGCAACTAATCAATTTGAAGAGAACACAAAAAGGATAGAAGAATTAATTAGACAAAGAGAAAAAAATATTGCATTAGCTGGGGAATTAAGAGAAGTGTTAGATGCGGTTGAAAATAAAGAAGAAGACTGGAAACAAACACTTAAAGAAGCATCAAGAGATTTCCCAGAGGATATTATAGAAACATTAGGTGTAATAGGTAGGTCAAAATCGGCAAAATCTCAAAATTATCAAGATGCTGTCAAATTAATTAATGCAAGAATTGTTAATTTAGAATCTAATTTACATATCGAAATTGATATGGAAAGAATAGAAGATCGCTCAAAAGCTTTAAGTTATATTGGAATAGAAGTAGCAGATGCATTAAAACTAATTCCAACACCACAGGATGATGAGGAAGAAGTTATATCAGAAGAGCCAGTAGAACAAGTTGCTCAAGAAGACCAAAGATACTTTGAACAAACAAGAGTAGAAGTTAAACCTTCATTATGGCAGAGAATTAAAAATAGCAAAATTGTTAGGGCTATTGCTTATGCAATGAAAATTAAAATTGTACTTCAAGTTCCAGCGCTTCCAGAAGGAAGAGGAGAAAATAACCAAAATTAAAATTAGGTTAATATATGTTTAGTAGAAGCGGTTAATTAATTTATAACCGCTTCTATGATATATTAATAATATTTATTTGTAATATGTAGCACTAGCAAATATATTTTAAAAGTGAAAGATTTTGAAGTAAAAGTATTGACATTTGTTACAAAATGTTTTATACTTAAATCTGCATTAAATATGCGCCATTAGCTCAGTTGGTCAGAGCAACCGGCTCATAACCGGTGGGTCCTAGGTTCGAATCCTAGATGGCGCACCAATTAAATATTTGGGCAGGTGGCCGAGTGGCTAAAGGCGGCAGACTGTAAATCTGTTCTCATACGAGTACGAAGGTTCGAATCCTTCCCTGCCCACCAAAATAGCAAGCCATGGGCTTGCTAAAAAAATATACTCGAACAAAACAAAAGTTTCACAAAAAGGAGATAAACTATGACCAATAAGGAAAAAATAAGAAATAGAAGTACACTCAATCTATGTAAAGGATATGAGAAATATAAAGTTATGCTAAATAAGAACAATTCATAAAATTCAATAAATATCAAGAATAATATTACTTTTTTTAGTAAAAAATATTATAAAAATATAAAATTTTATTGACATTTTTTATAAAAAAGTATATACTATGTATATACGAAGGGAGATGAAAAAAATGACAACTACTATTCAAAAGTGGGGAAATAGTCAAGGAATTAGAATACCTAGAATGGTATTAGATAGTGTCAATTGGTCTGAAAATGAACAAATAATAATTATTGTAGATAATGGAAAATTAGTTATAGAAAAAGCAAAGGAACATAAAAGAAAAAATATAAAAGAATTATTCAAAGATTATAAAGAGGATTATAAACCAATAGAAATTGACTGGGGAGAGCCAAAAGGAGAAGAAATATGGTAAAACAAGGAACTATCATAAAAATCAATTTTAATCCACAATCAGGACATGAGCAAGCAGGATATAGACCAGCTGTTGTAATAAGTAATAATATATTCAATGAAAAAGCAAAATTATCTATTGTTTGCCCTATTACAAATACAAGTAATCATTTTCCTTTGCATATACAATTAGATGATAGGACTAAAACAACAGGTGTAATATTGTGTGAACATATAAAAGCATTGGATTTAAATAGTAGAACATATCAAGTAATAGAAGATTTACCAAAAGATATATTAGAAAATGTTATAGATGTTGTTTATTCTGAAATAGAGCAAATAGAAGATTAATCATATCACTTGTTGCTATTTTATTTGCATGAAATTCGCACGAGTAAAATAAAAAAGTGCTTTAAAATCAATGGTTATCGAGTTCGTACGATTATCCTGCCCACCAGAAACGAACAACCTTGTAAGTATTGAAATATCAATATTTTACAAGGTTTTTATTTGCTAAAAGTATGCAAAACTAATGCAATAGAGATTTTTAATTGATATTCTGCATATATTCTACATATTTATCGACTTGTTCTTTCTTGAATTTATCAAATATAGTTGTATATATATTTATGGTAGTTTGTATATCTTTATGTCCACATTTACCA
>CALXVE010000052.1 GCA_944391885.1 uncultured Clostridia bacterium
AACGCAAAAGTAAGCTCGCCTTTAGCAGCAATCTTTCCATCAACTGTTGCAATTGCTTCTCCTACACCTATTGGCCCTTTTCTCTTTATTATTTTTACCTCTAATTTTAATCTATCACCTGGCACGACCATTTTTTTGAATTTCATTTTGTCTATTCCACCAAATAGGGCATTTTTTCCTTTGTTTTCTTCCATGCTTAAAATTGCTACAGCACCAGTTTGAGCCAAACTTTCTGCTATTAAAACACCTGGCATAATTGGGTTACCTGGAAAATGACCTTTAAAATACCACTCATCTTCACTTACATTTTTGTATGCAGTTGCACTCTCTCCAGGTACGAATTCTTCAACCTCATCTATCATCAAAAAAGGTTCTCTTTGTGGAATTATCTTTTTAATTTCCTCTTTATTAAGCATTTTTTATTCTCCTATTCTAAATAATGGTGTTCCGTATTCAACAGGTTCTCCATCTTTTACCAAGATTTCTTCAACTTTTCCAGTATACTCAGATTCTATTTCGTTCATTAATTTCATTGCTTCAATTATGCAAAGGATATCTCCTTTTTTTACTTGTTTGCCAACTTCTGTGTATGGCTCTGAAGTTGGAGATGGTTTTAAATAAAATGTTCCAACCATTGGTGATTTTACAATATTTCCAGTTAATTCTTTTTCTGGATTTGAATTTTGCATTTTTGGTATTTCAGTATTCACTTTGTTTAAAGTTACTTCAGATATTACTTTTGCCTGATCTAAATCTTTTTTCATCCTAATTTTAGTTCCATCTGCAAAATCTATATCCATTTCTGTTAAATTAGAATTTCCCATGTCATCCATTAATTCTTTAATTTTATCGTACTCCATATTAAATTTTCCTTTCTTAATATTTCTTTATCACAATAGATGCATTATGTCCGCCAAACCCTAAAGAATTTGACATTACTATATTTAAATTTGCTTTTCTTGGCTCATTTGGTACTATATCCAAATCGCACTCTTCATCTTTTACTTTATAATTTATTGTTGGAGGCACCAATTGATTTTCAATTGCTTTTACGCAAATTAAAGCTTCTAAACTTCCTGCTGCGCCTAACAAATGCCCTACATTTCCTTTAGTCGAACTTACCATTAGTTTTTTGCTTGCTTCTCCAAATGCAGTTTTAATAGCCATAGTTTCTGTTGAGTCATTTAAATGTGTTGAGGTCCCATGTGCATTTATATAATCTACATCTTCTTTTTTTATTTTACTATCCTCTATTGCCCTTATCATAGCTTTTGCTCCGCCTTCCCCATCTGGGCATGGTGAAGTTATGTGGTAAGCATCTGTTGTTGAGCCAAAACCTATAACTTCTGCATAAATTTTTGCTCCTCTTTTTTTAGCATGTTCTAGTTCTTCAAGGATGAGCATTGCAGCACCTTCTCCCATAACAAATCCGCTTCTTTCTTTGTCAAAAGGAATACTTGCCCTATTTTTATCTGTAGAGCTTGATAATGCTTTCATGTTTTCAAAACCAGCTATTCCAATTTCACATATTGGGGCTTCACTTCCACCTGCAATTACTACATCTTCATCCCCATACTTTATTGTTTTGTATGCCTCACCTATTGCATGTGTTGATGAACTACATGCCGTTACTAGGGAAACAGATTCGCCTTTAAAACCAAATTCTATTGCTACATTTCCTGCTGCCATATTTGCTATGGACATTGGGATAAACATTGGTGATACCCTATTATTACCTTTTACATAGTTTACTTCACATTGCTCTTGAATAGTATTTAGTCCACCTATCCCAGAACTTACAAAAATTCCAACTCTGTCGTAATCCGTGTTTTCCTTTGTAATACCGCTATCTTTTACAGCTTCTCTTGCTGCGATTATGGCAAATTGTGAATATCTATCAAGCCTTTTAGCTTGTTTTGGTTCAAAATAATCTAGTGGATTATATTCTTTTACTTCAGCTGCTAATTTTGTTTTAAAATTAGTTGTATCTACTAAAGTAATATCATCTATTCCACATTTCTTATTTTCTATTGCTTTCCATGTTTCATCTACGTTTTTTCCAATTGGGGTTATAGCTCCCAAACCTGTAATTACAACTCTCTTTTCCATTATCTAAACTCCCTTCTATCATATATGTAACCGCGTTTCAAATGAAATTTGACTTTAACCAAAATCATTTTTCAACTACATTAGCATGCCACCATCAACATTAATAACCTGCCCCGTAACATAACTACTATCTTCTGAAGTTAAAAATTTTACAACATTTGCAACATCTTGGGCAGTTCCCATCCTTTTTAAAGGAATTGTTTTTGCAATTTCTTCTTTAACTTCATCTTTTAAGACTTCCGTCATTTGTGTTTGTATAAAACCTGGTGCAATTGCATTTACTAAAATTCCTCTTGAAGCCACTTCTTTTGCCAAACTTTTGGTAAAACCAATTATTCCAGCTTTTGATGCGGCATAATTTGTTTGACCAGCATTTCCTGATATTCCTACTACTGAAGATATATTTACAATTCTCCCAGAACGAGCTTTTAACATATATGGAATTACATTTTTTGTAACATTAAATGTTCCAACTAAATTAACATTTATTACTTGCTCAAAGTCTTCTTTTTTCATCCTCATTAATAATGTATCACGTGTAATTCCTGCATTATTAACTAATATATCTATTTGCCCAAACTCTGCAATAATCTCTTTTACACATCTTTCGCAATCTTCGTAATTAGATACATCACCTTGAACCGCAAGAAATTTAACATTATTACTCTCTATTTCTTGTTTTATGCTTTTTAAATCATCATTTTCTGTTCTATAATTCACAGCAATATCACATCCGCTTTTTGCAAGTGTTATAGCTATTTGCCTACCTATTCCCCTTGTAGCACCTGTAATAAAAGCAACTCTGCCCATGTTAATTTTCCTCCTTTAAAATTTTTATTGTTTCTTCTAAATTTGTTACATTACTGATATTTAATATTTTGATTTCTCTATTTGTTGGCATCCTTTTTACAAAACCTGATAAAGTTTTACCTGGTCCAATTTCCACAAATGTGTCAACTCCTGCATTTAGCATGTTTTCCAAAGTTTTTGAAAACCTAACTGGATTTACCATATGTTTAGCTAAAATTTCTTTCACATCATCAGTATTTTTGTATTCTTCGCCATCTAAATTTTTTATTACCTTTACTTTAAAATCATTTATATTGATGTTTTCAAGCTCTTTTTTAAACATTTCTGAAGCTATATTTAATTTTTCTGTATGAAATGGTCCTGCTGTTTTTAGAACTATTGCCTTTTTTGCTCCAGCTTCTTTTGCAAGCTCTTGCGCTTCTAAAACTGCATCTTTTTCCCCAGAAACCGCGACTTGGCCAATACAGTTATAATTTGCTGGAACCACAAAACCAGACTTTACCTTTTTACAAACTTCTTCCACTCGCTCATCTGTTAATCCCATAATTGCAGCCATTTGCCAATCTCCTTCTGGCAAATAGTTTTGCATGCACTCTCCTCTTTTTTGAACAAGCTTTATTCCTTTATCAAATGCAATTGCATTGCTATTAATTAATGCTGTATATTCTCCTAAACTTAAGCCTGCTGAGATTTCTGGCACAATGTTATTTTTCTTTAAAATCTCTAAAATAGCTAATGAGTTAGTTAAAATTGCAAGCTGAGAATATTTAGTTTCATTTAATTTTTCTTCTGGTCCTTCAAAAGATATTTTTGCAATATCTACTCCTGTTAAATCTTTAACACTGTCATATACTTTTTTTGCTTCTTCATATTTTTCATATATATCTTTTCCCATACCAACACTTTGTGCGCCTTGCCCTGGGAATAAAAATGCTATTTTCATATTTGTTTTTTCCTTTCTTGCTTTGCTTAAAAATCGACCTAATTAGTCCTTTTAAATATTTCTTTTTCAAATCTATTACAAAATTCTGTAACAAAGCTTTGTGTATCCACATTTATATTAAATTCTTTTCTTATTGAAGTAGCTATATTTCTAATTTCATCATTAAAACTTTGTTTATTTGTGTTTATACCTATCCCAATTACTAAATATTTAACTACTTCTGAAATAATTTGCGTTTCTGTTAAAATTCCACCAATTTTTTTGCCATTAAATACTATGTCATTTGGCAATTTAATTTGCAAATCAATATTATACTGGTCTTTAAAAATCCCGATTATGAGCTGGGCAATTTTTAAGGTAATTCCATCTAATTTTTTTATATTGCAATTAGGAGTTATATAAAGTGAAAATGCGATATTATTTTCCTCATCAGTATACCAAGTTCTACCATGCGTGCCCTTGCCATCTGTTTGAATATCTGCTAATACTACAGTTCCATTTATTATTTCATCCTTTTTTATTAGCCTCCAAATTTCGCTTTGTGTAGAATCTAGCTTATTATGATAAATAAGATTTCTGCCTAAAAATTTAGTTTTCAAGTTTTTCAATTGCATTTAAATTCTCCTGTCTTTTTATTTTATTGGTGGTTGTTTTTATTAATGGTTCTTCTGTTAAGACAATCCCTCTTATTGCTTTATATTTTGGCATAGTTTGGTTTATCTCTTTTATTTTTTTAGAAAAAATTTTGTATATTTCTTCATCTGTCTCAACCTTATATACTTCTTTAGTAACTTTTCTATCAAATACAATTTTTACGTTTATTTTTATATTATTTTCATCTTCTGATTGTTGTTTTCCAAAAATAAATGACTCTTTTACCCCTTCAATTTTGTTTACTAAAATTTCCATTTCTTCAGGAAATATATTTTTACCATTTTTTAGAACAATTACGCTCTTCTTTCTTCCACAAATAAATACATATCCTTCTTTATCTATTCTTGCCAAATCACCTGTGTAAAACCAGCCATCTTTAATAACTTCTTTAGTAGCTTCTTTGTTTTCAAAATACTCAAGCATTATATTAGGTCCTTTTACTACAAGTTCTCCTATTCCTTCACTATTTTTATCCACTATTTTTGCATTAACACTTGGCAATGTTTTTCCTACTGAGCCTACTTTGTGATATTTATTTGTACCTATTGCTATAACTGGTGAAGTTTCTGTTAATCCATACCCTTGAACTATATTTAACCCTAAACTTCTATATCTTTCTTCAATATTTGGATCTAGCGAAGCTGCCCCGCTTATAAATAGCTTAATATTTCCACCTACTAAATCATGGATTTCTTTAAACACTTCTTTTTTCTTTTCCATAGTTGCATCTTTGTATTTTTCCTGATTTTTTAATACTTCTTCCAATTTTCCTTGCTTTTCCAATTGCTTTCTAATCATTAAAAAAATTCTTTCATAAATTGCTGGTACACATGCCATAACACTTACTTTATATTCTTTTAAATTTTCAGCAATATGCCTTAATCCATCTGAAAATACAGTTTGCGCACCTTTGTATAATGCAAATAAAAAGCCAACTGTACACTCAAATACATGGTGTATTGGAAGAACAGAAAGTAGAGTATCATCAGAATTTACATCTATAACACTTGCTAAATCCATTAAATTTGAGCATATATTTTTATGTGAAAGGGCAACAACTTTTGATTTTGAAGTTGTACCTGATGTAAATAGCATTATGCTCATTTCTTCTGGGTTTATTTTTGCATCTATAAAATCTTTATTTCCATTTTCTATAAGTTTTTTTCCTACTTTTATTAGTTCTTTCTGTGAATAAACACCTTCACTATTTGCTTCTAAATCCATTGATATTAAGTGCTTTAATTGATTTGTTTGCCTATACTTGATTTTTTTGATTGCTTCTTCATATTTTTTTGAATAAAAAATTGCACTTACTTTAGACCTTTTAACTAAATCTTCAAGTTCATTTTCTGGTAATGATTTATCTAATGGAACCACAATTCCGGTCCCGCAAACAACTGATAAATATGCAATTTCCCACTCATATCTATTTTCACCAATAATCGCAATTCTTTTACCTTTTAGCCCTAAATCTATTAAAGCTGTTCCTAAACCATCTACCATATCCCTTACTTGTGCATGCGTAAAAGTTTGGTATTTTCCATTTTCCAATCTTATTTTATATGCAGGTCTTGTAGCGTATAAATCTCTAGTTTTATTTAACATATCTTTTAAATCTGTTATTTTTAAATAGTCATATAATATTTTATCCATTGTTTTTCCTACCCTAAATTGTTTTGATATATTTTATTATACTTTTTCTGTGATGTCCTTAGACTGACAGGTCAGTATGAATAAATGCAAAATTGACACTTGGCAAATTATTGTTAATCTTCTGACCTGTCCCAAATTACCCACAAATGAGTAAAAAGGGACTGTCCCTCTCTAGCTTTTTTATTGAAAATATTATATAATTTGCTCACAAGGAGAAGATATTATGATTTATAAATAT
Source organism: uncultured Clostridia bacterium (assembly GCA_944391885.1). Classification (GTDB taxonomy): domain Bacteria; phylum Bacillota; class Clostridia; order TANB77; family CAG-508; genus CAG-273. The sequence continues at coordinate 6,408 of CALXVE010000052.1, forward strand.
AAATATCAAACGCCACATGGTTTTTCAGATATGATAATGAATAGTGATGGAAAATATTTAACAGGTTTGTGGTTTGAAGATTCAAAAGATATGTCAAAACATAAAATAAATTGTGAAGAAAAAAAATTGCCAATATTTGAGCAAACGGCTAAATGGCTGGACATATATTTTAGTGGCAAAGAGCCTGATTTTATTCCAGAATATATAATAAATAATTTAACACCATTTAGAAAAGAAGTGCTAGATATAATAAATACAATACCTTTTGGAAAAACTTTAACATATAATGATATAGCTAAAACTATTGCACAAAAAAGAGGAATTAAAAAAATGTCTGCACAAGCTGTGGGTGGTGCTGTTGGCTTTAATCCAATATGTATTATTATTCCATGCCATAGGGTTGTTGGAACTAATGGAAGCTTAACAGGATATGGAGGCGGAATAAAAAATAAAATTGGCTTATTAACTTTAGAAAAAAATGATATGAATAAATTTTTTGTTCCAAAGAGAGGTACTGCCCTATGAATAGATGTAAATGGTGTAATTTAAATAATCCTTTATATGTAAAATATCATGATGAAGAATGGTGCAAGCCAAACCTTGATGATAAATATTTATTCGAAATGCTAATATTAGAGTCCTTTCAAGCAGGGCTTTCTTGGGAATGTGTATTAAATAAAAGAGAAAATTTTAGAAAAGCATTTGATAATTTTAATATAGATAAAATTTGTAATTATGATGATAAGAAAATTCAGGAATTACTAAAAAATAAAAATATAATAAGGAATAAATTAAAAATAAATGCTACCATAAATAATAGTAAAATATTTAAAAACATACAAAATAAATATGGTTCTTTTCACAATTATTTAAGCCAATTTACTAATGACACCATAATTTATGAAATAGGCAAAACCACAAATGATTTATCAGATAAATTATCCAAAGATTTACAAAAAAGAGGCATGAAATTTGTAGGCAGTACAATTATCTATTCTTTTCTGCAGGCTGTCGGGGTAATATATTCACATGATGAAGGATGCTTTTTGTATAAAAATATTAGCTTCTAAACAATATGTGGTTAGTGTAATATTCTCTAGTATATAACCTTCGGGTTATGAGCGAGACCTGACCACTTTTTGTAGTTTTGTGAAAATTAGAGTTTTTGTTGGTATT
>CALXVE010000053.1 GCA_944391885.1 uncultured Clostridia bacterium
TTTTAATAGCAATTCTAATATACTCCATTCATCTTTTTCTTTATTTTCATCTGGATTATATTTTATTGCATAATATATAGCTTTTGTTGTGTCATTAGGATTCCAACCATTATTTAAGTATTGTTCTACTTTATTATAATTATAATCTTTTATAGCAATCAGTTCTTCTCCTTCTCCTTTTATTTGCTCTTGTCTTTGTACTTCATCATAATTCACAAAGTTATTTATAATCTTATAGTCTATAAATGCAAAAATAACCGTTAAAATTAGTAGTATAATAAATGTTTTTGTGAATTTCTTTTTTACTAATCTTATTACTCCGAATACTATTGTTAATATTAGTAATGTAATAATTATTACATTAAATGCTATAAATAATATTCCTAATGTTCCTATTAAAGGAATTACTGTTAAAGCTGTCATAAACAAATCCCCCATATAAATTATTATTTTATTAAATCCAATATTTGTGATTTATCAATAACACCAATAGAACGATTAACTTCATTACCATCTTTTATAACAACTAATGTTGGTATTGACATAATTTGATAGTCAATTGATATATTTGGTGATTCATCTACATTTACTTTTACAACTTTAATATCACTTCTTTCTTGTGCTATTTCTGCAACTATTGGTGAAAGCATTTTACAAGGTCCACACCAATCAGCATAAAAATCTATTAACACTGGTATATCGCTTTTCAAGACTTCCTGCTCAAAATTTTCTTCATTAACTTCTAAAACGCTCATATCTACTTCCTCGTTTTCGTTTATAATATTTTCTGCTCCACTTTCGTCTTTCGATTCATGTATATATTCCTCACTTTTTCTATTAATTAATACGCTAGCTATTACCAAAATTATAATTAGTAATACTAAAATTAAAAACCATATTATTTTTTTCTTCATTCATTTTCTCCTTAAAAAAATATTATATATATTCCCATAATTATTAAAATTATGCCTGATATTTTTTTTATAATATCATAATGTTGTTTTATTATATTAAATAATTCTTTTAACTTTTCGAGCAACACTGCAGATATTATAAAAGGAATTCCCAATCCAATAGAATATAAAATCATTAAAACTATTCCCTTTAGAATATCTTGATTTTTTGCTACCAATAACAAAGCCGAACTTAAAAAAGTGCCGATACATGGTGTCCAACTAATTGAAAATAACATCCCAAATATTATTGCCTTAAAAAAATTTAAATCTTTTGCATTTTTATTAGCTATTTTTGTTTTATTCAAAAATTTAATATTTATTATTTCCATATAATTCAAACCAAGTAATATAATAATAATACCAAATAAAATTTTAAAATATTTAATATTACTACTAATTACTCCTCCAAACCTGCTTGCTAATATTGCTAAAAGCAAAAAGATTGTAGTAAATCCTAATACAAATCCAGTCGCATTAATTACAGCCTTTGATGTTCTTTTATTATCTTCACCTAAAAAATATGAAATATAAATAGGTAACATTGGTAAAATACATGGTGAAATAAAACTTGCAATTCCTTCCAAAAAAGTAAATAAATAATCCATTTCAAATTCTCCTTATCTCTATCCACCCCTAGGCAAATCTATTTTAGTAGATTTTACTTTATCATTTTTGTCAAAAAATATAAAAAAGTCGTAAAATTCTCTTTCGCCTAAGAATAGGTAATTAGTTAATGTACCTGCATCATATACATACATGCTATCTGTAGAACTTTCCATTGGTTCGCCTAATAATGCAATAACTTCTTCTTTTGATAATCCTATTAATTCTTTACTATCATTAATTTCTTGCATTTCTGTATAAATCTTATCCGGTTTTTCACTTAAATATAACATAACTGAATATCCCAGATATCTAAATATAAAGACACATAAGATAACAATAATTGTATATATAAAAAATTTAAATATTTTATTTTTTCCCATTAGTCTTTTTCTTATTAAGTATATTATTATAATGGATGCTACAATTCCTATTATATATGGCATAAATAATGTTCCAAAAATCCATACATATAACATAATATTTAGTAATAACATATAAATTTTCCTCATTTTTAAAATCTGATATAAATTATATATTAAAAAACAGATAATTGCAAATTATCTGTTTTTACAAATTTTATATAAACTATCATTCATTAACCTCTAATTTTTTTAATAGTTGAGTTATAATTTCTTTATTATCTTCATCTTTTTCTAGTAAGTTATTTAATAGTTTATTAGTGTTCCTACTTTGTGGTAGCATATAGCCTGCTTCCCTCATTATATCTTCTACCATAACCTTGTTAGAATGTATCAATGTTTTAAAAAAATGTTTTTCAACATCATCTGTAGAGTTTTCAGTTAAATACTCTAAAGTCTTTATTTCATCTATTTTAATATTTGCTACTTTAAATAATGTGTTTATAACTTCTTTTGCCTTTTTTTGTTGTGGTGGCATTTTATTCGGAACCATAGTAATTGCATGAGATGGGCAAGCTTTACTACATGCTCCACATCCAATGCATTTTTCAAAATCAATTTGTCCATTTTCTGTATCAGCTGCTCCTACAGGGCAAACGAATAAACATAAGCAGTCCTTTGTACATAAATCTAAATTCCTATATGCATGTTGATTATTTTCCATACTATTTTACCTCCAACATCTTAAAATTCGGTACTTTACATATTGGGCATGCTTTTGGTGGAGTATCGCCTACAAATACAAATCCACATATATCACAAACCCATATTTTAGTATTTTTAATATATTCAATTCCTTTTTTCTGATAATTTTCGATGATTATTTTCATTATTGTAGAACTTTTTGTTGCCCAGGTAATAATTCTTTTTGCTCCCCTGTCTTGAAATTCATCTGCCGTTTCCATTGCTTTATTAAGATTATCAATATCTTCTGTTATTTTATTCGAAACATCTTGCAATGTTCCTTTCTTTCCTTTTTCTTTATCCTCATAATATTTAGCCAATTCAGAAAAAAGCTTTTGCTCATCTTTCATATATTGCTTTTCACATCCTCGTGCTAAATTGGAACATATTAATGAAATTTCATAATTTGTAAGTTGTCTTAAATCGTCTTCTTCAGATGTATTATTTAATCTTTCAAGCACTTTTTGTGCATAAGAACACTCAGCAATAAGATTTTTATTATATTTTTTTGCATTTTCAATAACAGAATCGACAAGTTTTCTAGCTATGCCCTGCCCCCTATAGTTATTATCAATTACAGTATGTATTATATTCCAAGTGTTTTCATTTTCTATAAATTCGCATACACCTATTTCTAGTTTATCATCATATGCTAGAGCTTTATTTTGTTCAATTTTAAATTCAATTTTTACCATACTCGAACTCCTTTTTTATCTTTCTTCAAAAATAATATCATAAAAGTAGATGATTAGCAAGTAATCATCTACTTATTTTCAATTATCTGTTTTAAATAATATCATAAGCTAATTTGCAAGCAAGTATTCTTCTAACTGCTGTATTAATTATTGTTTCCGAAATTTCGCCATCTTTTACAGCTTTTAAGACCTCATTTCTTTGTGTAACAAAGTCAGAAGATATTATCATATCATTGCCTGCTAGCACGGCTTGCACTGCAGCTTCACCGTTTTCAACATAAGATTTTACTGCATCCATTGCTAAATCATCTGTTAAGATAATTCCTGTAAAATTCAAATCATCTCTTAAAATATCGTGTACTTTTTCAGATAAAGATGCTGGAAAGTTTTTATCCATGCATTTTACTATATTGTGGCTAACTAAAATTGTTGGTGCTCCTTCTTCAATTCCACTTTCAAATGGTAAAAAGTCACTACTTTCAAATGTACTATATTTTCTATTATCAATTGCTATTCCAGTGTGTGTATCAACATTATCTCCATATCCAGGAAAATGTTTCATTGAAGAGAGTATTTCATCAGAATTCATTGTTTTAATTAATTCAGATACATATATGGCAGTTTTTTCGGCTCCTCTACCATAAGACCTTGCATATATAAAAGATGATGGTTTTGTTGGAACATCTGCAACTGGTGCTAAATTCATATTTAATCCAAGGCTCTTTAATAATTTAGACTTTTCTTTTGAATCTTCTAATATTTTTGGTAATTGCCCCTCTTGCCACAAAGCCTGTGGAGATTTGAATTTTGAATTTCTAAATGCTTTGTATGCACTAACTCTTACAACTGTTCCACCTTCTTCATCTACACCAAGTATCATTTTTATTTTACTAGCATTTTGGCAATCTTTTAGTTCTTTTGTTATTGATTGCTTAGTTTCGTTTTCAAAATCCCTACCAAATAAAATATATCCACCTGGATGATATTTTTTTATTTGATTTATTACGCCACTTTCTGGGTATCTTACTAAAAACATCTGCCCCACTTTTTCTTCTAAGGTCATTTTATTTAACAATTCTTCAGCTTGAGTATAATATTTTCCAAATAAATCTGAATTTGTTGTTTTATCAGGTTCACTTGTGTTATCAGGTTTTTCACTATTTATTTGCTCATTATTAACTATTTCATTATCCTTATCATTATTTTCTTCTTGCTTATTTGTTTGCTCATTTGCCATTTCCGGATGTATATTTCCAATATTGTTCATCGACTCAATTGGTTCCTTACTGTCTTTTCTATTAAAATAGAAAAAAGCGATAACTATAGCAGTTAAAATTAATATTATAACTAATACAATCCACATACTTTTTTTCATACAAATTACTCTCCTGTTATTTGTTTTAGAAAGATTAAAGTTGCTCTATATGTAGTTTCATATATTGTACCTAATTTAAATGGCACCTTGGCTTCTTCCATAGCCTTTCTTTGTTTTTCTGAAAGTTCGGCATAAAAATATATACCTTGCATAAATGGAAAAAACACATATACAAAATCGTATTTATCTTGCTGGGTCATTTCTGGGAAAAATTTATCAAGACATTTTCTTATAAGAATCATTGCTGTTCTATATGATTTATTTAAATTTACTATTCTTTCCATCCTACTTTTTCTTTCTACATCACATATATTTGTAGAAAGTATTTTTAGCATTATTCTTCTTGGTTCCAATGAACGTGCTAATTTTTCTGCAAATTCTGTTTTAGTTAAAGTAGAATTTTCATTATATATTTTCCTTATATCACTTATCCAATTCTCATATTCTCTATTTAAAAAGCCAATTATAGCTTCTTCGTTTGAACGAAAGTGATGATAAATAGTAGTGCGGGGATAACCTGTTAAAAAACTAATTTTTTGTATGGTTACCCCTTTAACTCCCTCTCTATCATATAAATCACCACATGCAGTTATAACTTCTTCTTTTTTTGCATCTATTGCTTCTCTAGACATAGTTTTTTCACCTACTATTCAACATTAATTAAATCATATTCCCTTGTTCCAAATCCTAATTCAGCAGCAGCTTCTATTGTATGAACACCATTTTGTCTTTCTACTCTTTCTATAAAATGGTCTTTTCCTGGATCATTTGAATTATATACTAAATCAATACAAGCTTGGTCAATAGCAACGGGGTCTGTACTTGCAAGTATTCCAACATCTTTCATGCAAGGGTCTTCTGCTACAGCACAGCAATCACAATCAACTGATAAATTTTTCATTATATTTATATACACAATTTTTCCTTTAAATAAATTATGAACTGATGATGCTGCATCTGCCATTGATTCTAAGAATTTATCCTGTTCTGGCAAATTGTCCCATAATGTATATTGGTCTTTATTTGTTCCTGCTGAATGTATCCAAGCTTTTCCTTCTGATGAACTACAACCTATAGATAGTTGTTTTAATGCTCCTCCATAGCCTCCCATTGGATGACCTTTAAAATGTGATAAAACTAGCATTGATTCATAGTTATCTATATTTTTTCCTACATAATTTTCTTTTAAAACTTTTCCATTTTCTATTTTTAATACTTTATCTGGACCTTCTGCATCCATTAAATCTACATTAAAATATTTTGACCAACCGTGATTTTCCAATAATTTTTTATGTTTTTCTGTAGTATTTCTTTCTCCTGCATAGGCGGTATTACATTCTACTACTGTACCATTCACATGTTCAATAATCTTTTTTACGAATTCAGGTCTTAAATAATTTTGATTTCCTTCTTCTCCAGAGTGTAACTTTACAGCTACTTTTCCAGGTAATTTAACTCCTACTTTCTCATACATTTTTATAACACTTTCTGGTGTTATTTCACTTGTAAAATAAACTTTAGCTTTTTCCAAATTCATCACAATCCTCTCAGATTTATTATTATAACCAAATTATATTATTATATAATTATTTTGTAAAGCATTTCTTAATTATTTGATTAATTATTATTTACCGTAAGCTCAAATTCTTAATTTGAATGTTTTTGGTGCATATTTGTATGCTAAAAATAGTGAAATTAAGCTATAAGCCATACAAAATACTATTGTTGCAATTCCAAATCCAAATATAGGCATCTTTATTTGTATCATATACCAACTAACAATATATGTTAAACCTTGTACAAGTCTATATGTACTACTTTTCATCTCTGTGCTGACATTATATGGCTGTAACAAATAGTACATTACCAAATAATGAACTGAAAAGAATATACTCATTGATATAATTGATACAAATAATATTGCATAATTAATTGGATTATCTGTTCCCCCTGATAAGTATAACAATAATGCCAAAGCTCCACCAATTAAAACTGCGTTACTTCGTAATAAAAGTAGATATTTTTTATGTTTTGTAATTTATTATGCTATAAAAACATTATAAATAACTACAACCTCTATAAATTACTATTTTTCCAGTAACCATCTTGCAATATCATATATTTGTATTCCTTCGTATAAATAATTATCATGTTTTGTTTTGGCAATAAGTATCTTTGGATATGCATCTTTAATTTTTAATAGTGAATTTACTTCACGACTAAATGTTTTTTCATCTTCTATATTGTCAGAAACTTGTATATAAATTTTTTCATTTCTTTTCATAGCTACAAAATCAATTTCTGTATTGTACAATTCTCCGACGTAAATGTCATAACCACGTCTTAGTAATTCAATAGCTACTATATTTTCATAACTTCTTCCATAATTCATATTTTTAATTCCTAATTTAGCATATTTGAATGTTTGATCAACTAAATAATA
>CALXVE010000054.1 GCA_944391885.1 uncultured Clostridia bacterium
AGTACATTATACACCCAAAATTGAAAAAGTAGGTTTTATTGTACCAGAAAGAATAAGAGAAGCTTGTATTTATAGAGGTTATACATATAAGGAAGCAGCAGAAAAGTGTGAAATTGGATATAGGGAGTTTTGCCTATATGCTAATGATAGAAAGAAAGTACCAGAAGAAAAAATATTTAATTTGATAAAAGGTCTAAATTTTCCAAAAGAATTTTTTTATAATTTGAAATGGAATAGAGTTGAGTAAAAGGAAGGGATAAAAAGATGAGAATAACGCAATGGTTAATTATCAATAAAAACGGAATTAAAGGAGTTAGAAAAACTAAACCAGATTTAGCTTATAATGAAATAGCAATGAAGGTATATTTGGAATTACCAAAAGAATTATTTGAAAAACCAAAAATAGAGGCAACTTTAAAAATAGGACATATACCTAATAATGCATATAGACCGGATTTAATAATAAATACAAAAAATTTAATAGAGCAACAAACAGGTGCGAAAATAGATTTTAAGATATTACCTATTGAAGAAGGAGAAAAATAAACAACTAATGACAGCAATAAAACAATTAATTGATATTTATTTTATAATAGTTACTATTTTTTTATTTCTATTTAAAATGGAATATTTACAAATTTTTAAAGAGAAGCGGAAATGAATTAATAAAATTAGAAGATGTAAAACTCAAAATATTATTTAGCTTTATATTTCCGATAATACTATATAAATTTGTAAAATCAAATATAGAAAAAGAATGAAAGGAGAAAAAAGTGGAGGAATTAACAAAAGAAATTATTGCCATGGTAGAAAGAGATTTAAGGAAATATCCTGACTGGATTTTACGAATTGAAACAATGGGCTTGGGTATTACTTCAAAAGCATTTAAAGACTATAAAACATATGATTTTAAATCATTAGTGGAAAGCAATGTTGAATATGATGAGGAAACAAAAAGAAAAATTATAGCAATAGAAGGAGTATATGACAGAAGATTAAATGACAGAAGAAAAAAGCTAATTGATTTAAGATATTTCCAAGACGAACCACGTTGGGAGGTAATGAAAGAATTAGGAATAAAAAATAAAAATGAATATTACAGAATAAGAAATTTTGCAATCCTTTCTTTTGCTAGAGTATTAGGCTATTTAAAGAACGAATAAAAAAGTTAGACAAAATAGGGACAAAACAGGGACATTTTTGTGGACAGAATAGAGTTGTCAAGAGTATAATAACATTAATCCTAAAAAAAGCTTTTAACAAGAAATACTCCTTTTAAGATAAAATAACAATTTGTATTGAAAGAATATAAGTTGTTATTTTTTTGTTTTATATGGAGGCAAAAAATGACAATAGACAAATGTATGAGAAAAAAGTGTAATACATGTAAAGATTATAACAAATGTTTTCCAGAAAGTAGGTGTAAAAAATTAAAGAGTACGCAGAACAGTTCTATAAATCAAAAACATGGCAAAAGTGTAGACAGTCTTTTGTAAACAGTCTACCAAGTAAATTATGTAATAGATGTAATGAAAAACCTGGTAAAATCGTGCATCATAAAATACCAATTACACCTCAAAATATTAATAATCCATACATAACTTTAAGTTTTAATAATTTGGAATATTTGTGTCAAGACTGCCATTCAGAAGAACATTTGAAAAGAGGAGCAATAAAGAAAGAGGTAGAATTTGATACAGATGGAAATTTAATAAAAAGAAATAGGAACAGTGTTGACAATATATATTTACCAAGTATAGTAAAGCCGATTAACAAAGATATATATATTGTATGTGGAGCACCTGGAAGCGGAAAGTCAACATATGTAAATAAAAATGCAAATCAAGAGGATTTAATAATAGATTTAGATAATATTATAATGCAATATACTAACAAACCACTATATAGCAATACAGAGAAGTACATAAGGATAGCTATACAAAGAAGAAATGAAATGCTAAATAATCTTAATTCATACAAGAGTAAAAAGGTTTGGTTTATAGTTTCTGCGCCAACAAGCAACGAAAGAAAGCATTGGAAAGAACAACTAGATGGAATAGTGATATTGCTTAATACTAATAAAGATGAGTGCTATAAAAGGCTTGAAAAAGACCCAAGGAGAAGTAATAACATAATGAAATATAAAGTAGCAGTTAGAAATTGGTTCATTAACTATACTGATGGATATGTGGATAAAAAAATAAATCCCCCCCAGGAAGAAGAATAAAATTATTCACAGAAGACCGTCGGAGTCCAACCTCCAAAAAATGCACAAGTCCAAACGTACGAGGGGGGTATAATACGCAAAAGTAGGTGAAAACATTGACAAATAAGCAAAAGAAAGAACTAAAAGAAAATAAATTAGCAATACTAAATAAAATATTTGAAAATGTAAAAGAAAACCAAAAAGCATTGGTGCAAGGGCTTATTGAACAGGCTTGTTTTATGTATGTTCAATTAAAAGAATTAAACGAAATTATAGAAAAAAATGGAGCTGTTGAAAATTTTAAGCAAGGAAAACAACAATTTACAAGAGAGCAGCCAGCCATGAAGACATATAATTCTATGATTAAAAATTATAATGCGACAATAAAACAATTATCTGAATTTTTGCCACCAGGAAATTCAATTCCATTAGACGATGAGTTTGAAAGATATAAACGAGCCAGAAATAAATGAACTATATAAAAGAATATTATAAAAAAATTGTTAATGGCAATATAAAAGTATCACGAAAAGTTAGAATCGTCTATGAAAAACTGGTAAAAGATATTGATAATCCAAAAATAGTAAAAATATATAATGAAGATGATGAAGATTTTGAAGAACATAAATATATATTTGATGAAAACAAGGCTTTAGATGCTATTGAATTTATAGAAAAATTTTGTAAACATAGTAAAGGAAGAAAATGGGCAGGAAGACCTTTTATTTTAGAACTATGGCAAAAAGCTTTTGTATCAGCGATTTTTGGATTTGTTGATGAAGAAACAGGATTTAGAAAATATAAAAAAGTTATTTTATTTGTTGCAAGGAAAAATGGTAAATCTACTTTAGCAGCAGCAATTGGATTATATATGTTACTAGCTGATGGAGAGCCTGGAGCGGAATGTTATTCAATAGCAACCAAAAAAGACCAGGCAAAGATAGTATGGCTTGAAGCAAAAAGAATGATTAAGAAAAATCCTGTACTTTTAAAAAGAGTAAAGCCTTTAATTTCAGAACTTTATTACGAAGGCGAGGAGGCAGTATTTAAACCACTAAGCAGCGAATCAGATTCTCTTGATGGTTTAAATGCTTCTTTTGTTTCGGCAGATGAAGTTCACGCAATGAAAGATAAGAACTTAATAGATGTTACGTATGATTCGATGGATTCAAGAGACCAACCATTATTTTTAGAAACATCGACCATGGGAACAGTACGTGAGAATGTATTTGATAGTGAATATGAGTATGCATCTAATATAATTAATGGCTATATTGACGAAACATCAGATTTTATAGATGAAACATTATTAGCAATTATTTATGAACTAGATTCAAAAGATGAGTGGTTAGATGAAAGTTGTTGGATAAAAGCTAATCCGGGATTAGGAACAATAAAGAAATTAAAAGGTCTGAAAGATAAAGTTGTTAGAGCAAAAATAAAAAATGACGAACTCAAAAATTTGCTATGTAAAGACTTCAATGTAAGAGAAACAAGTATTTCTAGTTGGTTATCATATGATGAGTTAAATAATGAGGAAACATTTAATCTGGCAAAGATGAAAGTAAAATATGGTATAGGTGGAACGGATTTATCTAAAACAACAGACTTAACAGCCGCAAAAGTTTTATTTATGCTGCCGGATAATCCTAAAATATATGTATTACAACAATACTGGTTGCCAGAAGATTTATTGGAACAAAAAATAAAAGAGGACAAAATACCGTATGATAAGTGGCTAGAAAAAGGATTACTAAGGTTAGTACCTGGAAACAAAATCCACCCAAGAGAAGTAACAAAATGGTTTTTAGAGATAAGGGACGAATATGGCATTTATTTACCATGGATAGGATATGATGCGTGGTCTGCTGAATACTGGGTTGAAGAAATGAGTGGATACTTTGGAAAAGAAGCTATGATAGACATCCACCAAGGTAAAAGAACACTTTCATTACCAATGCAAAATTTAGGGGCAGACTTAAAATCAAAACTAATCATATACAATAATAATCCAATTGATAAGTGGTGTTTAAGCAACACAAATATTGATACTGATAAAAATGGTAATATACAACCAGATAAAGGCAGAAATAGAAGATTGCGTATAGACGGAACGTCTGCACTATTAGATGCTTATGCAGTATTAGAACTAAAGAAAAATGATTACTTGAATATGATAGCATAGGAGGAATGAAAAGTGAATATACGAAATATGTTCAAAGACATTTTTAAACCTAAAGAAAACAAACCAAAATATAAATATCTTAATACATACACAATGCTGAACAATAGTAGTTCGGCATTTTATAATTGGAGCGGAAAAATATTCGATAACAATGTTGCAAGAACAGCAATAGGTACAAATGGAATTAATGCTGCAAAATTAAATCCAAAACATATTAGGATTCAAGAAAATGCTATAAACGTATCACCTAATACTAATATATCAAGAATATTAAAAACTCCAAATAAATTTATGACGATGTTTGATTTCTTACAAAAAATGATGATACAGAGGGAGGAGAACAATAATGCTTTTGCTTATATTGACAGAGATAAGAACGTACCAGGTATGAATGGAATATTAGGTATTTATCCTCTGAATTGTTCATCAGTTGAATTGTATGAAGACGAAAATGGAGATTTATATATAGAATTTAGGTTTAGAAATGGAAAGACACATTTTGCACCATATAGAGATGTAATACATATCAGAAAACACTTTAACGAAAACGATTTTTGGGGAGAAAGTAATTCAAGGGTATTAAACCCAACATTAGAAGTAATTAATACAACATCACAAGGAATAAAAAATGCTATAAAAAACACAGCGTTTATAAGAGGAATATTAGAGTTTAAGAATGTATTACAACCAGATGATGTTGATAAAAATGTAAAAGAGTTTTCTGAACGATATTTAAGTATCAACAATGAAGATGGTATCGCATATACGGATCCACGTTATAGTTTTCATGAAACAAAATCAGAGCCTTATGTACCAAACAAGGCACAAATGGATTATAGCAAGCAGGAATTATATGAATACTTCAATACAAATGAAAAAATCATAAAGGGAAATTTTACTGAAGAAGAGTGGATAGCATATTATGAAACGACTATTGAGCCTTTTTCAATACAAATGTCCCAAGAATTTACTAGGAAGATATTTACTCCAACAGAACTAACATATGGTAATGAAATTATATTTGAGGCAAATAGATTAGCTAATGCTTCTAATAATACAAAGATTACTATATGCGAAAAATTAGGACACTTATTCACAATTAATGAACAAAGAGAAATTTGGAATAGAGAACCAGTTATTGATGGAGATAAGAGGTTACAGTCATTAAATTATGTAAATGCAGATAAAGCAGATGATTATCAATTAAAAGATAAGGGAGGAAATGAAGATGGAGAAGAACAAAAAAACTAACGAAATGTTAAAAAGACTAAGAGAAGACAGAATGTACAGAGTTTTTAATAATCTTCAAGTTAGAAGTGAAGAAATTGAAAACGAGGACGGTACAAAAGTAAAAGAAATGATAGTTGAAGGACAAGCAGTTACCTTTGAATCGCCTACAATTTTATTTAAATGTGGTGATACAGAATATAAAGAAGTAATTGATAGAAATGCTTTCGCCGAAGCAGATATGTCAGATGTTATTTTTAACTATAATCACGGCGGAAAAGTAGTTGCAAGAACTAGAAACAAAACATTGGAATTGTTTATTGATGCTAATGGCTTGAACATAAAAGCAAGATTAGATGGGACAGAAGAAGGTAGAAAACTTTATGAAGAAATAAAAGGTGGTTATATAGACAGAATGAGTTTTTGCTTTACTATTAAAGAAGAATCTTATAACCAAGAAGAACATCTATGGAGAGTGCTAAAAGTAGATAAACTATATGACGTAAGTGCGGTGGATATTCCCGCTTATGATACAACTTCTTTAACTGCAAGGAGTTCGCGTTTTGCGGTGGCGGAACGTGAGCAAAAAGCCTTGGATAAGGTCAAATTGCAAAAAGAAAGAAGTAAAAAAATTATTTTTAAAACATATTAAAGAAAGGTTAGGTAAAAAATTATGAATGAAAAATTAAGAAAAATTTTAAAAAGAAAAAAAGAAATCAGGGCAAAATTAAATGCTAATATTGAAGGAACAATTGAATTAACAGAAGAAGAGTTGAAAGCACTACAAGGTGAACTAGAAGACTTGAACAAAGAGGAAGAGGCAGCAGTTGAAGAATCAGAAGAAGAAGAAAAAAGAAATAAAGCTAATTTAATGTCAGGTGCTGCAAATGGTAATGGAGAAATAACATTACGTAAAATTGAAAAACCAGGAATGGAAAAAAGAATATCAAAAGAAAGTAAAGAACTAACAGAAGAAGAAAAAGCAAAAAGAGGTGCAGACCTTAGAGAAAAAAGAGCTATTACAGTAGATAATAGCAAAATTGCATTAGCAACCCATACTGCAAAAGGTGTAACAGATACTTTCAATGAAGTTTCTACTTTAATTGATTTAGTTACAATTACACCGCTTGAAGGCGGAGAGTCATATCAAAGAGGATATGTAAAGAGCTATGGAGAAGGTGGCAAAGATACAGATAAAAAATACAAAAAGGTAGAAACTGTATTTGGATATGCTGATATAAATAAACAAAAGATTACTGCATATTCAGAAGAGCCAGAAGAAATCAAAAAACTAGCAGATGCAGATTATCATGACAAAATAGTAAATGGTATGACTGTTGCTGAAAAGAAAAAAATGTCTAAATCAATATTAATTGGTGATGGAAGCACAGGAGAATTTCAAGGAATATTTAGTAATCCTTCTGATTCAGAGTTTGCAATTGAAAAAGAAAAAGATTTAAGCATTGCAGAAATTGATGAGACGACATTAGATGATATTGTATATAACTATGGTGGAGAAGAGGATACAGTTGCAGATGCTTGTTT
>CALXVE010000055.1 GCA_944391885.1 uncultured Clostridia bacterium
TTAATTTTTCTTCGTAAACATTTTGCTCATATTTTAGGCAACACATTAGTCTACCACAGTTACCAGAAATTTTAGAAGGATTTAGTGACATGTTTTGTTCCTTTGCCATTTTAATAGATACTGTTTCAAAATTATTTAAAAATGAACAACAACAAAGTTCCCTGCCACAAACTCCATTTCCGCCAATTTTTTTCACTTCGTCTCTTACACCTATTTGCCTTAATTCTATTCTGGTTTTAAATATTGCTGCCAAATCTTTTACTAAATCTCTAAAATCTATTCTACTATCTGCGGTAAAATAAAATAATATTTTGCTATTATCAAATTTATATTCTACCTCTAGTAAATTCATGTTTAATTTATGTTTTTTTATTTTTTCTAGGCATATTTTAAATGCTTCTTCTTCCTTCTGATGGTTTTCCTCTTCATGTTTTAAATCCTTTGGTGTTGCAATACGTATAATCTTTTTAAGTGGTGCTTTTAATGATTTTTCTGGCACATTTCTTTTAGCAATAACTACTTCACCTAATTCTTGCCCCAATGTAGTTTCAACTACCACTCTATCACCGTTTATTTATATCTAAATCTCCTGGTTCAAAAAAGTATATTTTTCCAGGCTTTTTAAATCTTACACCTATTATAGTTTTCAAATTGTTTCATCTCCTTTTAAGAAAGCTCTTCTTTTAGCCTTAATAATAAATTATCTATTGACATATCATAATTGCTATTTGCAAGTATTCGTTTTTTAGTGTCTTCTATTATTGGTATTGCTTTTGTGTATTTTGTATATTTATTTTCTTTAAGTTTTTCAAAAAATAATATATTCATATAATCTAATAATTCAATTATATTTTCTTTTGCTTGGTAAAGCACTTGAGATTGTTTCCAAATTTCTGTTATATCATTTTTTTCTAAGTTTTCTATTATTTCATCTAGTTGCTTATATGTTTCTATGTTTTCCTGAATTTCAATTAATCTTCCTATACTTCCTTGGCTTTGTTTTAAGATTTTATCTGTTATATTATCTCTAAAATCTACTTGTGATAAATATTTTTTTAATTCTTCTTCTGTAAGTGGCTCAAATGCAATTTTTGTGCATCTTGATTTAATTGTTACTAATAATTTGCTTTCATTGTCAGTTATTAAAATTAAAGTTGCATATGTTGGAGGTTCTTCCAAAGTTTTTAATAAAGCATTTGATGCTTCTCTTGTCATCGTGTCTGCTTCATCTATTATATATACTTTTTTTTCTGAAGTAACTGGTTTTTCTGCAATTTTTTCTTGTAAGTATCTTATTTGCTCTATTTTAATTGTTTTCCCTTCAATTGGTTTTACTACTAAAAAATCAGGATGGCTTCTACCTTGAAACTCTAAACAAGATTTGCATTTTCCACATGGTTTTTCTTGGTTTGAATCACATAAAATCATTTTAGCAAATTCTTCTGCAAAAAGGCTTTTACCTATTCCTTTTATACCAGTAAATAAATAACTATGCAAAATATTTTCTGTCTTCACTGAATTTGCTAATATATTCTTATTTTTTTCATTACCAATTAGCCCTCCAAAAGCCACTGTTGTCCCTCCTTTAAATTCATCAATAGTTTTTTAAGAAGCGTCCCTCAGTCACCCTAAATAGGGTGACTGGGACCCGTCCCCAATCAAACTTTGCCGAATAAATCTAATGGCCAGAAGCGAATCCATACTTTTCCTTCTATTTTCTCCAATGGAATACAGCCAAATTTTCTGCAGTCTGTTGATTGTGTTCTGTTATCTCCCATTGCAAATACACAATTTTCTGGCACTATTACATCTAAATAATATTCATCTTCTGTATTTTGTTTTGTGATAGTTCCTTCTGGCAAGTAATCTTCTTGTAATTCTTCACCATTTATATACACTTTTCCATCTTTTATTTCTACATGTTCACCAGGAAGACCAATTACCCTTTTTATATAGCTTTCTTTTCCAATTTCTAACACATAATATGTGAATTTTTTCCACCAAGAAGTTGGTTCATTTTCATATTTAGCAATTGGATTACTTAAATCAACTTCTTCTATACTTAGCTTTTCCCTTACATTACTTGGAGCTTCAAATGTAATTATATCGCCTCTTTCCGGCATCTGCCCCGTTGTTCTGCCCCATCTATTTAAAATAAGTCTTTGGTTTTCTTGTAATGTTGGAACCATGGAACACTGCCTTACTACTGTTGGAGTTCCTATATAATATTTAATAAGTAATGCCAATATAAATGCTATAACTATGCAAAGTATCCACTCTAATATGTCTTTTGCTTTGTCACTAATTACCATTTTTAACATATTCCTTTCCTATAAATGCAAAATATTTATCTAATTATTAAAATTTCTCCTTTGTGAACTTTCTGCTACTGGTATTCTAATTACAACTTCTGTTCCTTTCCCAGGTTCACTTTTAATATCAATGCTACCATTATTTTGGTTTAGAATTTCTTTTGCTATAGAAAGTCCTAAACCTGTGCCTCCCATTTCTCTAGTTCTAGCTTTATCCACTCTATAAAATCTTTCAAAAATTCTATTTAAGTCTTTTTCTGGAATTCCTATTCCATTATCAATAACTTTTATATATGCATCATTATACACAAATCCAACATATGCTTTAATTACTCCATTTTCCGGTGTATATTTAATAGCATTTGAAATAATGTTTAGTATAACTCTTTCAATACCGTATTTATCTGCCTTAACAGGTGGCACATTAGCAGTTACAAAACACTCCACATGATGATGCTTCTTTTCTATCTCGAACTTCAATCTTTCTATACACTTTTTAGTTAATTCACCTAAGTCAAATTCAGTTTCTTCTTTGGTAATTTTTTTATTATCATAGCGTGAAAGAACTAGTAAATCTGTAACTAATCTTGCCATCCTTTTTGCTTCAGAGCTAATAACTTCTAAAAATTTAGTTTGCATTTCTTTATCATATTCTGTTTCTAGTAATGTATCTGCATAACCCATTATAGAAGTTATTGGTGTCTTAAGTTCATGTGATACATCTGCCACAAATTCTTTTTGCATATTATCTAATTTAACATGCCCTGTGATATCTTGAATTACAACCACAACCCCTGCAGGTTTATCATTTTCATCTTGAAATGGTGCAAATAATAAATTAATAAATTTTTCTCCAACATTGATTCTTTGCTCTGATGAAGTCCAATTTTCTAAATATACAATTTTTTCTAAGTTAATGTCTATATTTAATTTTTTGAATATTTTGTCAAATTCGTTTTCATCCTCTTTTAATTGTAACAAATTAGTTGCTGCAGGATTAATGTGAATTATTTTTCCTGCCATATCAAAAGCAATAATTCCATCTGTTACGTGTAATAAAATAGTTTCTATTTGCTTTTTTTGTTTTACCATTTCATTTAAATTTTGTTTTAGTTCATTTGTCATTAGTGAAAATGCATTTACTAAGCCATCTACCTCTGTTTTTTTATTTTCTTGATTACTTATTTCTATTTCTTCGCCATTTGCAACTTTTTCAGCACTTTCTATTAATCTATTTATTGGTTTTACTACAGATTTTGATATATAATACCCTACTAGCAAAGTAATAATTGCAAAAATTCCAATTGCAATTATACTAATAATTTCTGTTTGACCAATTTGCTCTTGAATTTGCATTTGAAATTCAGCCTGCTCAAGAGCATTTTCTGTGACAAGAGATTGGTTCATTTTCTCTAACATAATAATATGAAAAAGAGAAATTGAACCAATCATTAAAATTCCTAAAACAAAGAAAATTAATATAATCTTAGTTTGAATATTCTTTATCATCCCTTTATCTCACTTCTCATCTCTAACCTCTAACATCTAACCTCTAATTTCTAACCTCTAACCTCTAACTTCTAATTTCTAACCTCTAACTTCTAACCTCTAACCTCTAACTTCTAATTCGCCAAATAATATCCTACTCCTCTTTTAGTTATTAAAATTTTAGGGGCAGAGGTATCTTTTTCAATTTTTTCTCTAATCCTTCTAACTGTAACATCTACTGTTCTAATATCACCATAATATTCATAACCCCAAACTTTTTCTAGCAAAATTTCCCTTGTTACAACTTGTCCTGGTTGGTTTGCAAGATATTTTAGAACCTCAAACTCTCTTAATGTTAAATCTATAATTTCTCCTCTTACTCTTACTTCAAATTTATCCAAGTCAATGTCCAAATCACCTAGGTGGATAACATTACTTGCCTTCTTTTCTTTTATTTCTTGCTGGCTAGCTGGTTCATTTGCTATTTCAGCTTTTCTTAAATTTGCTTTTACTCTTGCCATTAACTCCCTTACACTAAATGGTTTAGTAATATAGTCATCTGCTCCTAATTCCAGTCCTAAAATTTTGTCTATTTCTTCGTCCTTTGCAGATAATATTAAAATTGGCACATTTAAGCTGTGTCTCAATTTTTTGCACACAGTTAATCCATCAACTTTAGGAAGCATTATATCTAGTAATATTAAATCTGGTCTTTTTTCTAATGCAACATCAATAGCCTGTTCTCCGTCTTCTGCTTCTATAGCTTCATAGCCTTCTTTTTGTAGATTATATACCAAAATGTCTCTTATTGGTTTTTCATCATCTACTACTAAAATTACCTTTTTAACGTTTTCCGTAGTATTTACTTGTTCTTGTACATTTTCTTGTATATTATTATTTTCACTTATTTTATCCACAAAAGCCCCTACCTTTCACTTTCGTTTATTTATATATGTTATATCATATTAACCATTTTTGTACAAGTTTTTTTATACATTTTTGTAATATTTCTGCAATATTTTTGAAATACTTTTGCAACATTTTACAAATACATAAAAAACTGCCATCTTTCGATGACAGTTTTTCCTTTAGAACCTTTCCATAATGTTGTTGAAAACTTTAAGGATTAAATACGCTACATAACACAATGCAGTACCAATTACAGTCTTCAAAATCATAATCTTTAAAAAAGTTCCAAAAAGGATTACATCAGGTTCGCCTAATATCAAAATGATACCAACTACCATCAGTAGGAAGCTGACGATAAGTGTGGCAATTGCCACTACTAGTACAGTATAGTAACTATACTCCATACCGTCCCGAGATTGAACATATTTCCGTCCGTTCTTAATGTAAGTTTTCATTTTGTAGAATCTCCCTTCAATTTTCAACACTAGCACTTGGCTATAATACATTAATTATACCATTTTTTAGAATAAAAATCAAATTTCGACCTCTATATTGTATACTCCACCTAGTTTATTTAGTGTGATTTTTTTCTCCGAATTTTCTACTCCGTCTATTCTAAAATGGCTTATTCCCTGCATTTTTCCATTTGGATTAATTACCCTTATATTATATATACTGTTTCCATATTGATATCTTATAGAATATTCTTTCCAATCCGGAGGAATACACGGATTAATATATAATTCTCCATTTTCTATTTTTAAGCCTAGCAAATATTTTATTCCAGCTTCATACATCCAACTGCTAGAACCGGTATACCAAGTCCAGCCACCTCGTCCTGCTAAATTCTTTTGACTAGAAATATCTGCTGCTATTACATATGGTTCTACTTTATATTTTTTAGCAGAATCTTTTGTTCTACTATGCTCAATTGGGTTAATCATTCTATACCACTCAGTAGCTTTATTACCAAAACCCAGCATGCTTTCTGCAATAATTGCCCATATTGCACTATGTGTGTATTGTCGTTGTGGTCATTTTTTATATCCCTTAACCACAAACTAAACAGCTTTTTTCTCATATTCTTTTTTAGCAACGCAAAAACTATTTAAATTTTTATTTAATTCTTGTAGTGGTTTAAAGTTGAAATAAATATCAACTTGTTTATCGCTATGAATTTCTATTCTTTCTATAAATTCTCTAATTATTTCTTTACTTGGTTTTTTTAGTTTTAAAAATTCTTCTACTAAATTATCTAATCTTGTTTTTTTATTTTCTGTATTGCTTTTTCCAGATAATTCTTGTTCAAATTCTTTAATTGATTGTTCGTAACTTTTCACAATTTCTTTTATTCTATTTGCATTTTTCATATACTCTTCGAGTGATATAATACCTGCAAGCCTATCTTCATACATTACTTCTAATTTTCTTGTTTCTTTTTCAATGTTTTGTTTAAATGAATCAATTTGCTTTTTTATATCAAATTCTTGTGTTTGTTTAGATTTTGTTTGCTTTGCAATTTCTTCTAACTTCTTTTTATTCTTATATTCTCTGCAAACTCCTCTTAAAACTTCTAACATTTGTTCTTCAAAAACCTGATAATTGAAATTGTGTGGTGAACATACATCAAATTTCCCAAATCTTCCATATCTTTGACATCTGCCATAAATATTTCCGTTTTTATCTGGACTTCTTATTCCAATATACCCACCGCAATCATAACATTTAAGCAATCCTTTAAATAAATAATCATTTTGAACTACTCTTGATCCTTTTGTTGATTCAATTATCTTTCTTGCTCTTTCAAAGTCTTCTTTACTTATTATAGCTTCATGCATATTTTCTACTTTTACCCAATCTTCTTCGGGTAAGTTTATAAATTTCTTTGATTTGAAACTTACCTTTTTTCTCTTTCCCTGTATAACTGTTCCTGTATATATTTCGTTTGAAAGAATAAATCGTACTGTAGATTGTTGCCATAGCCCATAAGTTAAAGATTTTGCTCCTCTATTTCTTTTATTATAATCTGATGGAATTGGAATTTTCTTTTTACTTAAGTAATCTGCAATTTGCATTGTACCAAAACCTGCTAAATATTTTTCGTATATAAGTTTTACAACATTTGCTGCCTCTTCATCTATTATTAAATGGTATTTGTTTTCTGGATCTTTCTTATAGCCATAAGGTGCTGTTCCTAAATATTCTCCAAGATTTCTTTTTGATTGTAATACACTATTTATTTTCTTTGA
>CALXVE010000056.1 GCA_944391885.1 uncultured Clostridia bacterium
AATAAATTTTTGACATGGGTTAAGTGGTTGGAAGGCTCTAGAACTACGCTAACGCTCCGCCTGCGCGGACTGCACTTTTATAATACAATTGTGAGAAATTTGTAGTTTTACTATTTTTAATTGTCCAAAAATCTCCGTCCAGATTGACAATAGTGTCTAGAAAATCAAATTGTGGAGGAAATGATGAAAACTCTATATGAAGTATTAGAAGTAAGTGAAAATGCATCAAAAGAAGTACTTGATAAAGCATATAAGGTTCTTGCAAAAAAATATCATCCTGATTTGCAAACTCCGGAAAATAAATCAGAAGCAGAAAAAAAGATGAAGGAAATTAATGAGGCATATGATATTTTAAGTGATGATGCAAAACGCAAGGAATATGATGACAAGCTAAAAACAGAAAGAGAAGAAATTAAAACAGCACAATACCAAAATAATCAGCAGACATATGGAAATGCATATGCACCACAAAATAATAATGCACAAAACTCAATGAGTGAAGCAGAATATAGAGCGGAACAGAAAAGAAGGGAAGAGGCATTAAGAAAACAACAAAAATATGAGCAAGAATTGCAAAAAAACATGCAAGCAGAATATGAACAAAAATATCAAAATGCATATGAAAACTACTTAAGAAGTTTAGGATATAAAATAAAACATAAATGGACATGGAAAAACTACAAAGATTTTCTTATTGCAATTGCTGTAATTATAGTGGTTTGCCTAATTTTATGGTTCTTTCCACCAACACATAATTGGCTTGTAGATATATATAACTCAAATGCTGTAATAAAAATGTTTGTAGATATAATAGGCGGAATTATTACAGGTATATGGAACGCAATTTGTTCAATTTTTACTGGTGAAAAAATACTTTAAAAACTACTTGAATAAAAAATGGGTATTAGTATATAATCTATTTGTAATAAATTTTATATCCCACTTAAATGGGAGAAGGAGGAATTTTTATGGATAGAAAAGTAAAGGTTGTTCAATTTGGAACAGGAAAAATGGCAGTATATACTATGCACTATGTTTATGAAAAAGGAGCAGAAATAGTAGGGGCAATTGATGTTAACCCTGATGTAATTGGAAAAGATATAGGAGAAATTATTGGACAAGATAAAAAAGGTATTACAGTTACAGCTTTAGAGCAAGCAGAAGAAATGATGAAAGAAGTAAAACCAGATATTGCAATAGTTACAACAATGAGTTTAATTTCAGATGTAAGAGATGCACTAATGCTTTGTGCAAAACTAGGTATAAATGCTATTACAACATGTGAAGAAGCATTTTACCCACAAAATTCAAACCCAAATGTTTTCAAAGAATTGGATGAAATGGCAAAACAAACAGGTTGCACAATTTCAGGAAGTGGATACCAAGATATCTACTGGGGACAATTAATTAGCTCAATTGCAGGTTCTACACATAAAATTACAAAAATAAAAGGAAGCTCAAGCTACAATGTAGAAGATTATGGTATAGCTCTAGCAAAAGCACATGGATCAGGACTTACACTGGATGAATTTGATAAAGAAGTGGCATCTGTAGATAGAATTTCAGATGAAGAAAGACAAAAAGTAATAGAATCAGGTGAATACTTACCATCATATATGTGGAACGTTAATGGTTGGCTATGTTCAAAACTAGGATTAACAATAGAAAGCCAAACACAAAAAACAGTACCACAAACATATAAAGAAGATATTTATTCTACAACACTAGGTATGACTGTAAAAGCAGGAGATGCAACAGGTATGAGTGCAGTTGTTACAACAACTACAAAAGAAGGAATTACTATTGAAAGTGAATGTATAGGAAAAGTATATTCAAGTGAAGATTATGATAAAAACGAATGGACAATTTATGGAGAGCCAAACACTACTATTACAGTAGCAAGACCTGCAACTGTAGAACTTACATGTGCAAGCATAGTAAACCGTATTCCAGATGTAATAAATAGTGAGCCTGGATATGTAACAACAGAAAAATTTGGAGAATTAAATTATAGAACAAAACCTTTAAATGAATATGTAAAATAGGAGAAATAAATGTCAAGAAATAGACGACACAAAAGAAGTTTAAAAAAAATAACAGAATTAATCAGTTTTAAGATGTTTGTAACAATTTTATCCATTTTGGCAGTTATAATTTTAATTTGCTTGGGAACAATTTATTATAGAAACTACCAAGATAAAAAGCTACTAGCAAAACAAAGCGAAGAACTAAACAAGGAAATTGAAGATATATTTTCTGAAACGGTTCAGTCAATAGCAGATTCTAATAATACTGCAAGAGACAGTATTATTAGCCTTTCTGCTGTTGGAGATATATTATGCGAAAATGAAATTATACAAGATGGATACCAAGAAAATAGCAAAACATATAATTTTAATCAAATGTTTCAAAATATTACAAGTTTTTTAAAGCCGGCTGATATTGTTATAGGGACAATGGAAACAAATTTTGTGGATGAGGATTATTCGGGTTTTGGACTTAGAAATAGTCCAAAAGAATTTGCAGAGGCGGTTAAGAATTCTGGAGTAAATTTGGTAAGTATTAGTACAAACCATAGTTTAGATTATGGGATAGATGGTTTACAAACTACTAAAAACTATTTACAAGAAATTGGTTATGATACAGTTGGAGATAACTTAGGAGACAGTAGGGTTACAATTAAAACTGTAAAAGATACAAAACTTGCATTTTTATCATATACATGTGTGATGGAAAATGAAAGCAGTAAAACAAAAAAAGAACTAGAAGCAGTTAACATGTATAGTGAAAAAATTGCAAAAGAAGATTTAGAATATGCAAAAGAAAATTCAGACTTTATATTTGTTATAATGCATTGGGGAGACGTATATAGTACCAAACAAAATAGTGAACAAGAAAAAATAGCAGATTTTTTAATCGAAAATGGAGCAAATGTGATTTTAGGAAATCACTCAGCCGCAATACAACCAATGGAAGTTAGGCAAAATAGCGAAGGGGAAAATGTTTTTATTGCATATTCTTTAGGAAACTACATATGTGCTGATAATAACGATACTTCTAAGGTAGAATTGGTTTTAAATATTAGCTTACGTAAAAGTGGAGAAACTGGAAAAGTTACACTAAACAAAGTTAATTATACTCCAATTTATATGCTAGACAATGGCGAAAATGCGGAAAATAGGTTTGAGTTGATAGACATGAAAGGTATTGCAAAAGCATATGCAAATGGAGAAAAGACAAATATAGATAGAAATACATATAACAAACTAATAGATGGTTTGGATTTATTAGAAAAAGTAATTGAAAAATGATTATGAGATGCTTTATGTTAGAAATAACAGGAAGCATCTTAAAATATAGCAAGGTTGAAAAATAATTACAATTTTGGCGTTGTCAAACTTCATTTGAAATTTAATCAACGTACAAAAAGTACGACTCATAAATTTCAAACTCGTTTTCCTAGCCAAAATTTAATTCTTTTCCAACCGGATTTGAGCCTTTAGGAAGGAATGAGATTAAAGTTGAAAGTAGGATTTATATCATTAGGATGCAATAAAAATTTAGTAGATACAGAAAAAACAATTGCAATATTTAAACAGCATGGATATGAAATTGTAAATGAACCACAAAATGCAGAAGCAATAGTAATTAATACTTGTGGGTTTATTGAGTCTGCCAAACAGGAAGCAATTGATACAATTTTGGAAATGGCAGAATATAAAAAGCAGAACTGCAAATATTTAATAGTAATGGGGTGCTTAGTAGAAAGATACAAAAAAGAACTAGAAAAAGCAATTCCAGAAGTGGATTTATACATAAAATATAGTGAATATAATAAATTATGGCAAAAAATAGATAATCTATTAAATAATCAAAGAGTAGCAGAAGAAGATTTTGATGAGTTAACAGATAGAGTAATTACAACAGGTGAAAATTATGCATATTTAAAAATTGCAGATGGATGTAGTAACTACTGCACATATTGTGCTATTCCAGGGATTAGAGGCCCACTAAAAAGCAGAAAGATGGAAAGCATAATAAATGAAGCTAAAGATTTAGCTAAAAAAGGATATAAAGAAATTATTTTAACAGCACAGGACACAACCAAATATGGTGTTGATAATTATGGTGAACCAATGCTATCAGAATTATTAGAGGAAATTTGCAAAATAGAAAAAATTAAATGGGTACGTTTTTTATATGCATATCCAGAAACAATTACAGATGAATTAATTAGCACAATAAAAAAGCATACACAAATTTGCCCATATTTTGATATACCAATTCAGCATATTTCAGATACAGTATTAAAAAGGATGAATAGACATAGTAATGGTGAGAGTATTAAAAAATTAATAGCTAAAATTAGAAAAGAACTCCCTAATGCTATTTTAAGAACAACAGTAATGGTAGGATTTCCAGGAGAAACTAACCAAGAATTTGAAGAATTATATGAATTTATAAAAGAGGCAAAAATTGATAAATTAGGGGCATTTACATATTCAAAAGAAGAAGGAACACCTGCAGAAAAAATGAAAAACCAAGTACACTGGAAAACTAAAAAAAGCAGATATAATAAAATAATGAAGTTACAGCAAGAAATATCTAAAACTAACCTAGAAGAAAAAATAGGAAAAACATATGAGGTAATGATTGAAGGAATAACTAAAAATGGAAAGTATTATGTGGGAAGAACTTACATGGATGCCCCAGAAATAGATGGAAATGTATACATAAAAAGTGATAAAAGGCTAGAAAATGGTGACTTTATAAATTGCAAAATCGAAAAAGTAAAAGATTATGACTTAATAGGTACATTTTAAAATTGTCTATTTATATTATAACGCTTGTTCTTGCTGTCGCCTTCCGTCCGCATGTCAAAAATTTATTTTTGACATGGGTTAAGTGGTTGGAAGGCTCTAGAACTACGCTAACGCTCCGCCTGCGCGAACTTCGCTTATATAATATAAATAGACAATTTTTTAAGTAAAATAAAAATATTTAATAATGAAATAATTTAATGCAAAAAATAAAAAAACTGAGGAAAATAGATAAGAATAAATGAAAAATGGAGTTAAAGACTTTTAATAAACAGAATAGTAGTTGCATTTGATAAAAAGGTATGATAATATATAAATACAATTAAATAGATATTAATTTTCCCTGCATAGTGCGTGTAGACTGGAATTTTAGAACCAACAAACAATAAACGGGAGTCCGCCTTTGGATGTGGCGTGTATGCTTATATTTCATATAAGAAACCCAGGAGCATTCAACAAGACACCCACCTGTGAAAGCAGGTCCTTAAAATTTCATTCACCTTACGGCTAAAGCGGGGCTTTTTGTTGTTTCTTTTTAAAAATAATGATATAATACCTAAAATGGAGAAAAATATGAAACAAAGTGAGTTATTAAAAAAAGGAAAAGAAATCTTAAGTAATAAAAAAATAAACGAGCCAGACGAAAAGGCTAGCAAATTACTACAATATATATTAAATCAAACAAGAGAAGAAATTATTATAAATTCTTTGGAAGAAGTATCTAAAAATTATGAAGAAGATTATTTAAAAGAACTAGAAAAAATAATTAATGGTATGCCTTTGCAATATATTACGCATAAGCAAGAGTTTATGGGATTAGATTTTTATGTTGATGAAAATGTATTAATTCCACAGCCAGATACGGAAATCTTGGTAGAAGAAGCAATAAATTTAATACATAGTTTTGAAAAGATAGATAAGGTACAAGTGCTGGACTTATGTACTGGTAGTGGGGCAATTGCAGTTTCTATAGTAAAATATGTGCCAAATGTTAAAGTGTTTGCAAGTGATATAAGCAAAAAAGCTTTAGAAGTAGCAAATAAAAATGTGATTAATAATAAAGTACAAAATGTAGAATTGCTCGAGTCTGATATGTTTGAAAATCTTAAAAATTATAAATTTGACTTTATTGTATCAAACCCACCGTATATAGAAAGCAACACTATTAAAAACTTAAGTAAAGAAGTAAAAAATGAACCAAAATTAGCACTAGATGGTGGAAAAGATGGTTTGGATTTTTATAGAATTATATTAAAAGAAGCATATAAATACTTAAATAAAAATGGATATTTACTTTTGGAAATTGGATATGACCAAGGAGAAAAAATATTAAAACTATGTAAGGAATATTCATGTAATTTGAAGTTAATAACTAAAAAACCAATAAAAGATTTTGGCGGAAATAATCGAGTTATAATTTTGCAAAAAGAAGGTGAATAAAATGTCTTTTTCAAGTGAAGTTAAAGAAGAATTAAGTAAATTAAGTAACTTAGCAAATAAAGATGCTGTAAAATGGGAATTTATAGGGTATTTAACTACAAACCACATTACGCAAGAACAAAACAAAATTAAATTTTCAACAGAAAATGAATATAACATTAACAGATTTAGCAAACTACTAAACAATTTAAATTGCACAAATTACGAAATTAAAATTACAGGAAAAAATTTTTCAATCATAGTGCCAACGGCAGAAATCAAAGAAATAAGCCATATAGATGAAAAATTAATATTAAATGAAAACGAAATTATGCAAAAAGCATTTATAAGAGGAGCATTTTTAGGTAGTGGTTCAATGACAAATCCTAAAAATAGTTATCATTTAGAAATATTATTTGCAAACTTAAAAGATGCAGAAATTTCATTAAAAATTCTAGAAAACTATAATATTAAGTTAAAAAGCATTACTAAAAATCAGTCATATGGAATTTATGCAAAAGATGGAGAAGAAATTTCAAGGTTTTTGGCTTTTGTTGGAGCAAATAATGCTGTGCTTAAATTTGAAGAAATTAGAGTATATAGGGATATTAGAAATAATGTAAATAGAAAAGTAAACTGCGAAACTGCAAATTTAAATAGAACTGTAAATTCTGCAGTAAAGCAAATAGAA
>CALXVE010000057.1 GCA_944391885.1 uncultured Clostridia bacterium
AATAAATTTTTGACATGGGTAAAGTAGTTGGAAGGCTCTAGAACTACGCTAACGCTCCGCCTGCGCGGACTGCACTTATATAATACAATTGTGGGGAATTTATTTTCTTTCTTTAAATTTTCAAAAATCTCCGTCCTTAGTGGCTAGGCGCCAATTATGCCAGCATCATTGCCAAGTATTGCAAGTTTTAAATCTGGAAGAGTCTTTTTATTAAAAACATAGCGCTTTTCATAATATTTTTCTATTAATTCCTCAAATAAAACATCTTCAAAATATACAAAACTTCCCCCTATGCAAATTGCTTCTGGTTCAAAAATATCTATAATATTTGAAAGCCCCACAACTAAATTTTCACAATAATTATCTAATACTGCTTTTACATTTTCCTCTGTTCTTCTTTTTATTAATATTTGCAACAACTCCTGTGGAGATATATCTTTTGGTAATTCCATAATATCAATTAATGCATTTTTTAGCCTTTTCATAGAGCAATATGTTTCAAAACAGCCTCTTTTTCCGCAATTGCAAAGCATGCCGTTTTTATCTATAATCATATGTCCTAATTCAAAACCCGGATTTCTTTTTGGGGTTAATAGCTTATTATCCATAAAAACTGCTCCGCCAATTCCTGTTCCTAAGCAGATAAAAACTGCATCTGAATATGGTGCTAAACTACCATATTGTTTTTCTGCAAGTCCTGCGCATTTTGCATCATTTCTAATTCTAACAGGCACATTACAAATCTGATTTAACATTTTAGTAATATCTAAGTCTTTTATACCCAAATTTACTAGTGTTGTTATCTTGCCATCTTTTGGTGTTCCTGGGCTTGCCACACCTATATTCTCAATATCATAATTTTCAATTATATTTTTTACATTTTCTGTAATATAATTTGTTATAAATTCTTCAATACTCACATTTATATTTAAGTCTACTTCTCTTTTTTCTAATATTTTTCCATTTTCATTTATTACCCCTATTCCAATATGGCTTCCACCTAAATCAATTCCTATTTTCATAAAAAATTCCACTCCCCTCTTTCTTCGATTAAAAGCACATAAATTCTTCTAGCCAGCTAATTACTTTTTATAACTTTCAATTATGTTTTTACATTTTTCTACTATTTCATTTACATCTATTCCATCAATTTGTATTTTTCTATTTTCCATAAGCACATTTCCTTTGACAATTGTTGTATCAACATTTTTTCCACTTGTGTTATATACTAGATTTGCAATTTTATTTAAGTTTGGTAGCATTGTAATATTATCCAAATTTTCTTTAATATTTACTAAAATTATATCTGCATTTTTTCCAATCTCTATGCTTCCTATTTTATCCTGCAAACCTAGTAATTTAGCACCATTAATTGTTGCCATTTTTATAACATCTTTTGCAGTAAGCCTTTGTTCATTTTCATGGATTCCACCCTGCATTAGGCATGCTACCCTCATTGCTTCAAACATATCCAAATTGCTTCCAGAACCCTGTCCATCAGTTCCGCAATCCCACATTTATTCCCTCTTTTAAATACTTTGTAGTATCTGCTATACTACAACCAAGCCTCATATTTGAAACTGGGTTATGTGCAATCCCACAGTCCATTGTTTTTAGCACTTCTATATCGTCTTGGCTTAAATGCACTCCATGTGCTAATATTGTATGAACTCCTTCAAAATATTGTTTTAACACTTCTATAGCTGGTTTTCCATGTTTTTTCTTAATGTCTTCAATCTCATCAACACTCTCTAAAAAGTGAACATGTATTGGTAAATTATATTCTCTTGCTAAGTCAGCTGTAGCCTGCAGACAAGCCCCAGAACATGTATATAGGCTATGTGGTGCAACAGAATATGTGATTAAATCTTCATTTTCATCTCTGGTATTATAAAAATTTTTAAATTCTTCTACTCTAGTTGCATAGTCCCCATCTGTATCCATTATGGTTCTAGTTATAACTGCCCTTATTTTGCACTTTCTCGCAGCGTCCCTTATTTGTTCTGACATAAAATATTGGTCATTAATACATGTTGTACCTGTAGAAACCATCTCTATAAATGAAAGCAAACTTGCATAATATATATCTTGTTTTGTTAGTTTATCTTCTATTGGCCAAATTCTTTCATTTAGCCACTCATATAAGCTGCACCCTTCTGTTGTTTCCCTAAAAATGCTCATTGGAATATGTGCATGTGTATTAATTAGACCCGGCATTACAATATGGTCTTTTGCATCTATAACTTTTGTATTTTTATCTAAATTTTCTGATATTTCATCTTCTATTTTGTCAATTTTGCCATCTTTAACTAAAATATCTTTGTTTTGTATTAATATATTATCATCTTTAAAAAGTAGTACATTTCCATTTTTTATTAACAAATCTTGCATATTTTTCCCTCACTTTTTTAATTTCATCATCATTATATTTAACTAAAAAAGACTTGTCAAGCAAAAAATATGGTGCTTTTTGCACCATATTTTTTAAATAAGTCCTTGTTGCTGATATGCATCTATTAACCAGTTTCCCATATACATTTGAATACATGGTACAAGTACTACTACAACTAAGAAGATTAGTAGAACTCCTACTATACTATATGAAAGCTCTGGTAATACTTTCATAATTCTATTTAAACTATTTTCAATATCTATATCCATATAATCTAGTAATTTTTCCATCATTTCAGATAAGTCAGTTTGCATACCTATTTTAAGCATTTCTGTTTCCATTGAACTACATAGTCCTGATTTTTCAAATGGTTCAATCCATGAACCACCTATCAAAATATTGTTAATTGCAGTTTCTACCATTGAAAGCATAACATAGTTTTTCACAACTGATTTACTAACTTCTAAGGAGTCTTGAATTCTCATTCCATTTTGCAAGTTTAAAAGCATTGCTCTCATTAATCGTGAAAAATCAATTCCCCAAATTAATCTACCAAATATTGGAGCTTTATATTTAAAATAGTGCCAGTTATATTTTCCTTTTGGTGTATTTATATATCCTACAATTGATAATACTACAATTGCAATAAGTGCAACTGGAATATACCAATACATACCCATCCAATCCATAAATTCCATAAATTTTTTAGTAATTGGTGGTAAACCTACTGTTGAGCCCAATTGGTCAAACACGTCCTCTATTGCTGGTAATACAAAAACTGTACCAACTATTAATAAAATTAAAATTGCAAAAAACTGTACTATATTTGGTATTAAAATACTTTTTATTCTCCTGTTTCTAGTAGTAGTATCATCCAAATATTTAACCGCTTGCTCCAATGATTTTGTAAGTGAACCAGAAAGTTCTCCTACCTTAATCATATTAATATATATATATGGGAATATATTAGAATAGTATTCCATTGTTGTATACATATATTCACCTGCCTCAACACCAGCTAGAATGTCTTCTAAAACTCCCCTAAATGATAAGTTCTCTGTACTATTAATAATTGTACTTAATGCATGAATATTATTAAAGTTAGCTTTTTTTAGTAAATAGAAATTTTGTGTAAAAACTATAACATCACGAATAGTTATCTTTTGTCCTGTAGATAGAGCCAGATTTACTTTTTCTCTTAAGCTTGGCTTAACTGATTCTCTACCTCTTAAAACATTAGCAGAATTAGCTGTTTGCATAATGTCATCTATATCTATTATATTTCTTTTATTGACACGTCCCTTTTTACTTCTGTAGCTAACTTGTACTACTTCTATTGGTAATAAATCATTATGTTTAAGTACTTTTACTAAGTTGTTCTTACTAGCAGCTTCTACTCTGTTTTTTACAATTTGCCCCTGAGTTGTTACTGCTTTATAAATATACTCTGGCACTTTTTTGTCCTCCTTTACTTTTTTTCACATGGTCATTTCTCTAGGGCTCAGATATGTCCCCCGATTTAATTATTGTTCGTTTATCCATTATTCATTTTTGCTTTTAATTGATTATCCCTTTTTATTTTTAATTGCATTATAGTTCTATTTAAAATTTCAATATTCTTTTCTTCAATTTGTGCTTTAGCTTGCTCAAGTGTAATTCTGTCATCTACAAATAATTCCGCTAATGAATTCATTAGTCCAATACTTCCTTTATCTGAAGCACTTTGTATTGCATCTTCTATTTCTGAAACACTAATTTTTTCTTTTCTGATAATACCCGAAACAATATTATCTACTACCATAACCTCTGGTACTAAAACTAATGAGCCATCTCTACCTTTTAATAATCTTTGTGATACAACTAACTTTAATAATGATGCAATTAGATATTTAACTGTTTGCTGATCTCTAATATCATAGAAATTAATCATTCTATCTATTGTTTCAGCACAGGATTTGGTATGTAATGTTCCTATAACTAAATGTCCAGCTTCAGCAGTTTCTATAGCTGCTTCCATTGTTTCTCTGTCACGAATCTCACCTATAATTAAAATGTCGCAGTCTTCCCTTAAAGAGTTTTTAACACCATCACTGTAATTTAAGCAATCTCTGCCAACTCCAACTTCTTTTTGTACAATTATAGATTTTTTGCATGTATGCTTGTATTCTACTGGACTTTCTAATGTAAGTATTTTTTTATTTTGGTTTTCATTAATTTCATTAATTAAAGCATTTAATGTGGTTGTTTTACCAGAATTAGTTTTACCTGTCACTAAAATCAATCCCTGTGGCTGATTCATCATTCTACGTACAATATCAGGAACCCCCAAGTCTTCATATTTAGGCAATTCATTTCTTATTAATCTTAATACAACAACAGGTACATCATCTGCCATGGAAATATTTACTCTTAATCTAATATCTTCAAATTCAAATGAACTGTCAAGCTTTTTATTTTTCTTGTATACTTCGTCTTTATCTACATTTCCACGTACAAAATAGTCATAAATGTCCATCATATCATCTTCTGTAAGAATGTCAAAGTCTTTTAATTCAATCAAATCTCGCATTATTCTTAATATAGGTCTAATTCCACAAATCAAGTGAATGTCTGATGCATTTTCCTTTTTTGCTGTACTAATGATTTTATCTATATCTATCATATTTTCCTCCTATGTTTTCTTAGTATTTTTTAATAAATGATTAATTTACTATTTAACTCATCCAATGTAGTTATTCCATCAAGTATTTTATTAACTCCATCTATTATTAATGGTTTATAACCTGTTTCTAGTGCTTTAGTTCTTATTTCTAAACTTGATGCATTGTTTATAATCAATTCACGAATTTCATCATTTATTAATAGCACTTCAAAAATACCAATTCTGTCATAATATCCAGTGTTATTACAATATTTACAGCCAACTGCATCATATGTCTTTTTGCCTTCTAAATCAAATGTAGTATTGTATCTAGCTCCTATTTTTTTGATTATTTCCTTTTCATTTTCTGTAAATTCACGTTCTTTTGCACATTTTTTGCAAAGTCTTCTAACTAATCTTTGAGATACTGAGGTTGCTAATATACTAGAAATATCATAATTTGAAATTCCCATTTTTCTAAGTCTTGTAATAACTTCAATACTATCTATTGTATGAATTGTAGATAATACATAATGACCTGTTTGGCCTGCTTGCATAGCAATTTCTGCAGTTTCTTGGTCACGAATTTCACCCACCAAAATTATATCTGGGTCCTGCCTTAAAACTGTTCTTAAGGAGTTTGAAAAAGAAGTTTTACTATCAATTTCAATTTGGTTTAATCCATTAATTCTAATTTCTACTGGATCTTCAATTGTTGTTATATTAATTTCTGGTTTGTTTAAATAATCAATAATACTATATAAAGTTGTTGTTTTTCCTTCACCTGTAGGTGCTGCAACTACTGTAATACTATTTTTCTTATTAAAGCATTTATTCACCAAGTCTTCATCATTTGGAAAACCTAATTCAAAAATCTTCTTGACATCTTCATTTTTCTTTAAAAGTCTAAGTACAAATTTCTCACCATATACATTTTTTTGCGAAGATACACGAATGTTATACTCTGGATACAATAATATTCTACCATCTTGTGATTCTTGTTTTTCTTGGTGCATGTTAGATATAGCCTTCAATCTGCCTATAATTTGTGCTTGCTTATCTTTATCTATAGTAACAGCTGTTGTTAATCTACCATCTATTCTATAACGAACCCTTAAGTTTCTTTCTAATGGCTCTATGTGAATATCACTCGCTCTTTTTTCCATAGCTGTTTTTATTATGCTATCTACTAGTCCAGAAACATCTGCATTTGTATCAATATTATCTGATGCTACTCCTTCTAAAGAATCTAAAACATTATTAATATTTGTTTCAAATGTAATGTATTTTTCCATAATAAGACCTTTATTTAATAGTAATAGCCTTACCGTTTCTACTGATTTTCTATTAGAAGTATCTGCAAAACAAACTTTTACCTTTCCAGCAACAACGTCAAATGGAACAGCTTTATTTTGTTTTGCAATATCTAATGAAAGATATTCTAATATATTAACTCTAATATCATTTTCTTGCAAATATATTGCCTTTTCATCTAAAATTTCTCCTATTGCACTAATTAAGATATTTGGATCGCAAAGTTTTAGAATATTTAAAATATCACCTATTTTTTTTCTAGGATGCATTTTTTGATAATCAAGAGCTTTTTCAATATCATCTTCTGATACTATTCCTCTTTTTACAAGTTCAATTCCTAATGGTTGTTTTCCCATATGTTTCTCCTTTCTCTTTTGCATATTATTTTTTTACTCAACTATTTTTATTATACTATATTTTTACAAAAATCAACATATTTTTATATAATTTACATTAAATTACCAGTATTTTAAAACATATTCTATTCCATTTTCTGCATTTTGTACTCCTCAGCTTTTTCTAATTCTCGGATCCAGGATCCCG
>CALXVE010000058.1 GCA_944391885.1 uncultured Clostridia bacterium
CAAACTTTATAGCATCGGCTTGCCAAACCAAGAACTTTTATAGAGGTTCTGCATATCTCTTGCATAGAAAAAAGACATCTGTAATTTTTAGATTACAAATGTCTTCTCTATTAAATATTCAATTATATTTGCCCTCACAATCAATTTTAAGCAGAATAAAATTGTAAGGTAATAAACAATGCCTACAAAAAATGTAGGCATAAAAATACTTGTACAAAATAAGTAGTTACATATATATTTTCCTTTAGGATAGATAACAAACACACACCACATGGGGTTGATGTATATCCACAGTCAGCTGCAGGCACACCTTTTACAGCAGCATATATTGCAGCAAAAGGTGACCCTATAGCTAACCTTCAAGAGGATTTGGCTGCCGAACAAAAAGCCAGGGCTACCTATGAGAAATTAATTGATTTATGTAGTGACGACCCAGATGTTTTAGATCCATTACGTTTCTTAAGAGAAAGAGAAGTAGTTCACTTCCAAAGATTTGGCGAAGCCTTACGTGGAGTACAAGATAAACTTGCAGAAAAAAGATTTTTTATGAATAATGCAAATTGCCAAAACATGGACAGTAATTGTGATTGTAATTAAAAATTCAAACCCCATCTTTTTGAAAGATGGGGTTAAAAAATAAAATATATAATTACTTGAAAAATTATAGATATGATAATATAATAAATAGCGAAAAAAGTATAAGAGAGATATAAAAACATGAATCAAGAAATTGAAATAATGGGAATGGGAAAAATAACTTTTGAAAAGTTAATAGACAAAAATAAAAAAACTAAAGGGCTACCCATAAAAAATAGTAGATATCTAAAAACTATAAATTACAGTCAATTAGATAAATTATTGGATAATAATTACATATCTATGCTACTACCTAAAAGAAATAAAATAAGAGTTTTTGAATCAATGCCTATTAACCTAGTCAGCCAATATAGATATGATGTATTTATTAAATATTATTATGTACAAGCATATATTACAAATGATAACTATGACATGGCTAAGAAAATTTATTTAAATCACATAAATAGCTTTAATAATTTTACTGAACCTGACGGAAGAAAAAATACACCAGAAAGTTTTATAAAAAGCTTTAATAATTTAATTAATGATGTAAAAAAACATGGAATAAAAACTATTATTCCTATAACAAAAAATGGTGAAATAATAGATGGAGCACATAGATTAGCAGTAGCTCTGTATCTAAAACTAAATGTACAATTTGCAATATTTAATTTGCTGGATGCAAACTATGGAAAAAAGTTCTTTATTAATAGAGGATTTAATCCAGAATACGCAAAAATAATTGATGAAAAAGTGATTGGTGAATTAAGGTAAATTTTGTAGAAAGAGGTATATATATGAAAATTTATTATGCAGCTCCGCTATTTAATGATATGGAACTAAAAAGAAACTCAGAAATGAAAAAATGGTTAGAAAGTAAAGGGCATAAAGTATATTTGCCACAGGATGAATCTGGACTTTCATATAATATGATAAATGCTGATAATAAACTAGAGATTAATAAAAAAATATTTGAAGGTGACGTAGAGTGCATAAAAAAGTCGGATTTATTAATTTTTGATTTAAATGGAAGAGTACCAGATGAAGGCGGATGTGTAGAATTGGGCATGGCATATGCTTGGGGAATAAAAGCTATTGGTTTTAAAACAGATACAAGGGCATTAGATTATACAGGAGATGATAATTTAATGATAGAAGGTTGTATGAATTTTAAAATAGCAAAAAGTCTAAATGAATTAGAAGAAATGTTAAAAGAAATTTAATGAGTATGTAATGGGGAGAATAATTGTAATTGATGGTACATCTAATGCAGGAAAAACAACATTATGTGAGAACTTAGAGAAAAATGTTCAAAATATTTCCATAGTTCCTGGGGCAAGCCTTTTTGCTAAATTAAATTCAGAAAGATATCCAAAAATTCCACCAATTCCTAAAAATGCAGAAGAAGAAAAAGAAAATCAAAAATTCTTTTTCAAGTTAGAATTAGATAGACTTAGAGAAGCAAATGAAATGGCAAAACAGGGGAAATATATTTTTATGGATAGAGGGGTATTAGAGATATTATCTGTTGCGTATTCTTTCGAACATATAAATGGATGGAAAGGAATCTATTCTAATGCTAGAAAACTTTATGAAGAATTTATCAAAGAAAGTGATAAAAGTGGATTAATGTTACCAGCCAAATATATTTGGCTACAGGCGGATTTTAAAGAAGTAGTAAAAAGAAATAAGAGCAGAAAAATTGAAAGAGGGCAAGCATTATCTGAAGATGACTGGATAGAGAGTAATTTAATAAAAAAGCAAATAGACTTTTTTAAAACTATGATGCACCTTCCCGAAAATAGTGATAAAATAAAGTTGATAGATACAAATAATATGTCTAAACAAGAAGTTTTAGGTGAAGTCTGTAGGTTATTAAATTTAAAGTTTAAAGAAAATGAAAAGGAGATAAATGATGATTGATTTACACTCACATACAACAAATTCTGATGGTACATGGAGTACAGAAGAACTATTATCTAAAGCACAAAATTTAAATTTAGAAGTGTTTTCCATAACAGATCATGATACAGTAAAGGCATATTCAGAAATAGAAAAAAATAAAAATTTACAAAAAATATATAAAGGTCAATTGATTAAAGGAGTAGAACTAAATTGTGTTTTTGATGGTGTTAAGATAGAAGCATTGGCATATGATTTTGATTTTTCGCCTGTTAATAATTGGCTAGAAAATTACTATACAGAAGAAAAAAACAGAAAAAGATTAATAGAAGAATTTAATGATTTGGTAGACATTTGTAAAAAAAGAAAAATAGAAATTGAAGACAATTTACAATATAATCCAGATAAAGAATATCCAGTAGATGTTATTTATGATAGTGTAGTTAAATTTGAAGAAAATAAAAAATTCTTTACTAAAGAGCAATGGGAAGACAAAGGAATATTTTTTAGAAGTTGTACAGTTGATAAAAGTTTTCCACTATATAGAGATTTTAGCAAGCAAATGCCAACATTAGAATTTTTTAGTAATTTTATTCATGAGAACAATGGAAAAATATTTTTAGCACATTTATATAAATACCAATTAAATAATCACCTTGAATATTTAAATAAAATAGTTGAGAAGGGATTACTAGATGGAGTTGAAGTTTATCATAGCTCATTTACAGATAATCAAATTGGAATCCTAGAAGAATATTGTAAAAATAATAAATTACTAATGTCGGGTGGTTCTGATTGCCATGGAGAAAGAAAAAAGGAAAGAAAACTAGGAGTTGGATATGGCAATTTAAATATTGACAAAAAAATATTAGAAGATTGGAATATTTAATCATTTAATTAAAATACACAAAAAGCAAAGCTTTCAATACACATATATGTATTGAAAGCTTTGTTTTCTATCTTTCTGTTTTAATTTTTTCTTTTAAAAATAAAGAATATATTGGTCCTGCACATGTAATAAGCACTGCTAAACATGTTGAAAAATAATTTTTTATATACATGTTAAATCTTTTAAAATTTACTATTAATAAATTTAAAAAATAATTTACAAAAATAAATATCAAATATGTAACTATAGATAAAAGCAAAGGTTTATAGTTTTGTATTATTATAGGATATATAAATGTATAAAGTATAAAAATTGGCATAAAAAACCAAACTAAAGATGCTCTTAATTCATGTAATAACCAAATAAAACCATTTAAAGAGATTTTGTTGTGATTTTTTATATCTTTAAAAATACTAAAATGCTGAGAAGCGGTTTTAAACCATACTGCATTTTGAATAATTTGAACTTTCAAATTAGTTGGATTTTCTGCATTATCAAATGATTCTAAAGACAATATTTTTTCATTATTATTATGTATTAATCCTGTTAGATATATATCTTCACACCAAAATTTAGAAGTAAATCCGCCAATATTCGTAATGTAATCTGCTCTAAGAGTTAATCCATGACCTAATACATGAGAATATAAAAAATTAGAAATCTTATTATTTATTATTCCATTTCTAAATTCAAATGCAGTTTGATATATTGAAAAGCCACGCATTATAAAATTTTGTGAGTTATAATTTAAAAAGTAATTACTATATTGTTGAATTATTTTTGGATAATTGCACTGTTTTATTTTTTTCACAAGCTCAACAAAAGTAGTAGCATCTGGATGACTATCTGCATTATAAATTGAAAAATATATTTTGTCTTTTGGTAAATTTTCGGATTTTAATATCTCATCAATACCATAATTTAATTGGTCAGACATCATACCTGCTTTTTTAGGATAATTTAATATATGAAAATGAGAATTTTCAAAAATATCTAATCCTAACAAGTAATGGTAAGTTGTTTGTTCAGAATTATTTTCATATTTTTCTTTTTCTGTAGTAATAACATAAACATCAATATTTTCAATATTATCTATTATTTTTTTAAAATGCTCTAAAGTTTTATTTATTACTTTAATTTCTCTATAGCAAGGAATTAAAACACATATATGAAAATCATTATTGTCTGAATAATTTGAAATTCCATAATTATGTTTAGACCTAATTTTGTATATAAAAAATTTAAATAAATTATAAAAAATTGTAAACAATTCTATTGCTATTATTATATAAAACAAATTTAACATAAATACTCCTTAAATTTTCTAAATAAAGTATATCACAAATATTGTTCTATTTTCTACACTTTATCAAATAAAAAAATTGGAAAAATAAAAATAAAAAATTTGCACAAAATATTATTGAAAAATAGTACCATTAAACTATTTTTTCTAGAAAAAATAAAATTTTAATGGAGAAAGGTGTAAAAAATGAAAAAAGTATTTTATGTTTTCACATTTTTGGTTTTATTCTTTGCAATTATTTCTGTACCATCATTTGCAGCAACAGTGCCACTAGACTCAATTACAACAAGTGTAGATAAAGAAAAAATTGCTCCAGGAGAAGAAGTTACACTTACAGTTAATTTTGGAAAAGAAATGGGCTCATACACTGTTAATGCTGCATATGATAATGCTATTTTTGAATATGTAAGTGCAAAAGGTGGTACCGCAAACGACACAGGAGATAAAGTAATACTTAGCTTCCATGATTCAGGGGGAGGAACAAGTCCAAGCTCTGAAGCATCTATTACTTTTAAAGCAAAAGAAGGATTAAATGCAAGTAATCCAACTGACTTTTCTGTTACATTAGAAGGTATGGCAAATAATGATGCAAGCGAGAGATATGATGATATTTTAATAGCAATAATAGAAGATATTTTAGTAGAACCTAAATATGTTGACTATACATTAAGTTTAGAATACACAGGTGATATAAAACAAAATGAGCAAAAATATATGAAATTAATTACTGAATCAAGCATGGGTAAAAATTATGACCATGTCAGATTAATCGCAGAAGTAATTGCAAAACCATCTGAAGATGCAACAGCAAAACTACTTGCCATGCAGGACGATATAGAAATTGACTTAATACAAAGCGGATGGGGAGAAGCTGAAGGATATGCTATTGGTGGAAAAGATGTGAAACAAGAATTATTATTAAGAGGTGAGTTTAGTACAATAGGTGAATATACAATTGATATACGATTAATTGATAGGGATGATTCAGATACTGTAATAGTAGAAAAAAGCTTTGACATTACAGTTGGAGAAGAAACTACTCAAACTCCATCTGAGGAAGAAACCGGTACTGAAAAGCCAAATACTCAAAATCCAAGCACAGAAGGTTCTGAACCACAAGAAAACTTACCAGAAGCTTATCCACAAACAGGTATTATGCAATATGCAATTGTAGCAATAGCCATAATTGGTCTAATATCTATATATGTAGCATTAATAAAAAGTAAAAAAGATTTAAGATAATTTTAAAATGCAATATCTTTTTTAGATATTGCATCTACATACAAGATATATTATACAAGGAGATTGCAAATGAAAAAGTTCTTAAAGTGGATTATATTACTTATTACTTTTGTAGTAATAATATATACTGTAAACGGAATTTACAAAGAATCACAAATAAAAAAGGGAGAAAGCAAACCACAAGAAATACAAATATATAATACTAACCAAGAGGAAAAGGAAGAAAGTAAACCAAAAGAAAATTTGAATTTAGTGCAAGAAGAATATGAAGGATACAAGGTTGCAGCAAATTTAAAAATAGAAAAACTAGATATTGATACTTGTGTATTGCAAGATTATACAAATAGTGCCATGGACATTTGTGTAACAAAAATTTTTGGACC
>CALXVE010000059.1 GCA_944391885.1 uncultured Clostridia bacterium
TTATAATTAATTTTCTTAAAATTGTTGACATTGGGGAAATAGCGTTGTATAATATAAAAGCATATATTTAGCGATGAAGTAAGATGTGGCTACAAGCTTAAGGCTTGGAGGGAACTCTTATGGAGTATGTCATGGCTTAGACCAGGCGGTAAGTTAACAAAAAGCACTTATCCCAAGTTAAATATTTGTAATAAACTTGGGCTTTAATATTGGTAATAGAAGAAACACCAGGGTGCGTTATAACTTCCGACCAAAAACAAGGCCAAAAGTCTTGAAAAAATTAGAAGGAGGGAAATTTAAATGGCTACAAAAAAAGAAAGCACAGTAACAAGCGAAAAAATTAGAATAAGATTAAAGGCTTATGATTCTGTAGTTTTAGAACAGTCTGCTGAAAAAATAGTAGATACTGCTAAAAAAACAGGAGCAAAAGTATCTGGTCCTATTCCATTGCCAACAGAAAAGGAAATTGTTACAATTTTACGTTCTCCACACAAACATAAAGATTCAAGAGAACAATTTGAAATGAGAACACATAAAAGAGTAATTGATATTCTTTATCCAACTCAAAAAACAGTTGACAATCTAATGAAAATTGATTTGCCAGCTGGTGTTGACATTGAAATAAAATTATAATTAGGAAGATGTATCCTTAAAATTGCATCAAAACCAAGCTGAAATATACATATCTCAGCCAATAGTTAGGAGGAATAAAAAACAATGAGTAAAACATTAATAGGAAAAAAAGTTGGAATGACACAAATTTTTGATGAACAAGGAAAAGTTATTCCAGTAACAGTTATAGAAGCTGGACCTTGCACAGTAGTACAATTAAAAACTGTAGAAACAGATGGATATACTGCTGTTCAATTAGGATTTGGCGATGTAAAAGAACATAAAGTAATTAAGCCTGTAAGAGGTCATTATACAAAAGTAAATTTGAAACCTAAAAAACATTTAAGAGAATTCAGAGTGAATTCTGTAGATGACTTAAAAGTAGGTGATGAATTAAAAGTAGATACTTTTGAAGTAGGAGACAAATTAGATATTCAAGGAACTTCAAAAGGTAAAGGATTCCAAGGTGTTATTAAACGTCATGGACAATCAAGAGGACCTATGGGACATGGTTCAATGTACCACAGAAGACCTGGTTCAATGGGACCAACTTCTACACCAGGTAGAGTATTTAAAGGTAAAAAATTGCCTGGACATATGGGACATGAAACAGTTACTATTCAAAATCTAGAAGTAGTAAAAATTGATTTAGATAAAAATATTGTTTTAGTAAAAGGTAGTGTGCCTGGAGCAAAAGGTGCTATTTTAAAACTAAAAACAAGCGTAAAAAGTAAATAAGGAGGGAAAGACAAATGCCTAAAGTAGACGTATATGATATAGAAGGTAAAAAAGTAAAGACTATTGAGCTTAAAGAAGAAATCTTTGGTATTAAACCAAATGAAGCAGTAGTTCATCGTGTTTTGGTAAATTACCTTGCTAATCAAAGACAAGGTACACAAAGTACTAAAACAAGAAGTGAAGTGTCTGGTGGTGGAAGAAAACCATGGAGACAAAAAGGTACTGGTAGAGCAAGACAAGGTAGCATCCGTGCACCACATTGGGTTGGTGGTGGAGTTGCATTAGGTCCAAAACCACGTTCATATAATTACACAATTAACAAAAAAGAAAAACAATTAGCTATTAAATCAGTATTAAGTTCTAAACTAGCTGAAAAAGAATTAATAGTTGTAGAAAATTTACCATTAAAAGAAATTAAAACAAAGGA
This sequence comes from uncultured Clostridia bacterium, assembly GCA_944391885.1. GTDB lineage: Bacteria > Bacillota > Clostridia > TANB77 > CAG-508 > CAG-273. Next base: position 1,778 of record CALXVE010000059.1, read on the forward strand.
AATGGTAAGAGTTTTAAATAATCTAAAAGTAGAAGGTAAAGCAGTAGTTCTTTTACCACAAAAAGATGAAATTGTTCAAAAATCAGCAAGAAACATTGAAGGTGTGAAAGCACTTCAAGTAGAAACAATCAATGTTTATGATTTATTAAAACATAAAAATCTAGTTGTAACAGAAGATACTGTTAAAAAATTAGAGGAGGTGTACGCATAATGAGACCAGAAGATATTATTATAGCGCCAGTTATTACAGAAAAAAGTAATGATGAATTACAAGCTGGAAAGTATACCTTTAAAGTAAACAAAAAAGCTACTAAAATTGATATTAGAAATGCAGTAGAAAAACTTTTTGAAGTAAAGGTTTTAAATGTTAACACAATTAGTGTTAAAGGAAAAGAAAAAAGGATGGGGAAAACATCTGGAAAAACACCAGATTGGAAAAAAGCAATTGTTACAATTGATACAAACCCATCTGACAAAACATATTTAACAAAAGGTGGAAAAGAAGTTAAAGTAAGTAAGAAGTATAAAGATTCTATTGAACACTTTATGGGGGCTTAGAAATTATAAGCGTCGTCTAACTTTGTTAACCTTCACAAAAATTTTTGCGACATACAGCATGTATAGTCTTAAAAATTTTTGCTCGGTTGCCTCGTTATACTCGCTTCTAATTCCTAATCAATATTGCTCTATAATAACTTTAACTAATTACCAAATTAGCGGGAGATAACCCGGAGAATAAATAATATCTGCTATGCGGAGCAGGAAAAATTCCGTAAATATAAATAAAGAAAGAGAGGAAGAAACTTTCAAAAACAAGTATTACTAGGCAAACGAAAAAATATTGATGAGACTATACGTGTTGTATGTCGAAGAAATATTTTTGAGTTTAACGACGTAAGACGCAGTTTTTCAAAGTTTCGAAGTGAGAAATGGGAACAAAAAGATTCAAACCCTATACCCCATCAAGAAGAAACATGACAGTATCTACATTTGATGAGATTACTAAAAAAGAACCAGAAAAATCATTATTAACTACTAAAAAGAAAAATGCTGGTAGAAACTCATATGGTAGAATTACTGTAAGACATCAAGGTGGCGGTAATAGACAAAAATATAGAATTATTGATTTTAAAAGAAATAAAGAAAATATGCCAGCAACAGTAATTGGCATAGAATATGATCCAAATAGAAGTGCAAATATAGCATTAATTCAATATGAAGATGGGGAAAAAGCATATATTTTAGCACCAGTTGGATTAAAAGATGGAGATAAAGTTGTATCTGGAGAAAGTGCAGATATTAAACCTGGAAACTGCATGAAAATAGAAAATATTCCAGTAGGTACTATGCTCCACAATATTGAATTAAATCCAGGTCAAGGTGGAAAATTAGTAAGAGCAGCAGGTCAAGCAGCTCAATTAATGGCAAAAGAAGGTAAATATGCACATTTAAGATTACCTTCAGGTGAAATGAGATTGGTAATGGCTAATTGCAAAGCAACAATTGGAACTGTAGGAAATGCTGATCATGAAAATATTAAAATAGGAAAAGCTGGAAGAAAAAGACATATGGGAATTAGACCAACTGTAAGAGGTTCTGTAATGAACCCAGTAGATCACCCTCATGGTGGTGGTGAAGGTAAAGCTCCAATTGGACACGCAGGCCCAATGACTCCTTGGGGTAAACCAGCTTTAGGATACAAGACAAGAAAGAAAAATAAATTAAGTGATAAGTTTATTACAAAAAGGAGGAAATAAAATATGTCAAGGTCAAGTAAAAAACAACCATTTATTGCACCGGAATTATTAAAAAGAATAGAAGCAATGAATGAAAGTGGAAATAAAGAAGTAATTAAAACATGGTCAAGAGCATCTACAATTTATCCACAAATGGTTGGACACACAATTGCTGTTCATGACGGAAGAAAACATGTACCAGTATACATTACTGAGGAAATGATAGGACATAAATTAGGTGAATTTGCACCAACAAGGACATTTAAAGGACATTCTGGAGATAAAACAACTACAACAAAATAGAGTGTATGTTGGGACATATCTTAGCCTTAAAGAGATGACCATAGATAAAGATGTGTCCACGACACAAGCACGAACAATAAATAAACCCAGCGGGGACATATCTTAGCCTTAAAGAAATGACCATAGATAAAGATGTGTCCACGACAAATAACTAAAAATAGTAGAGTAAGGAGGATAATAAAATGGAAGATGTTGTTCAAACAGCAAGAGCAACCTTAAGTTATGCTAGAATTTCAAGCAGAAAAGTTAAAATTGTGGCAGACTTAATCAGAGGAAAAGATATAGATGAAGCTTTGGCTATTGTAAAATATGCACCAAAAGCATCAAGCGAAATTCTTGAAAAACTATTAAAATCAGCAATCAGCAATGCTGAAAACAACCATCATATGGAACACAGCAAATTATATGTTGCTGAAATTTATGCAAATCAAGGTCCAACTCTAAAAAGAATTAGACCAGCTGCAAAAGGTAGTGCAGTAAGAATTAGAAAAAGAACAAGTCATATTACTATAGTGTTAAAGGAAAGAGATTAAGAAAGGAGGACTTAACAAAATGGGACAAAAAGTAGATCCTAACGGATTAAGAATCGGCGTTATAAAAGATTGGAATTCTAAATGGTATGCAGATAAAAAGAATTTTGCAGATTATCTAGTAGAAGACCACAAAATCCGTGAATATGTTAAGAAAAAATTATATGTTGCAGGAATTTCAAAAATTGAAATAGAAAGAACTGCAAAGTTTGTAAAAGTTAATGTTTATACAGCAAAACCAGGTTTAGTAATTGGTAAAGGCGGAAATTTAGCAGAAATACTAAAAGCTGAACTTGAAAAAATGATTAATAAAACAGTAAACTTAAATATTGTTGAAGTTAAAAATCCTGATTTAGATGCACAATTAGTTGCTGAAAATATAGCAGGACAACTAGAAAGAAGAATTTCTTTCAGAAGAGCTATGAAACAATGCATGCAAAAAACCATGAAAGCAGGTGCATTAGGAATTAAAACTTCTGTATCTGGAAGACTTGGTGGAGCTGATATGGCTAGAACTGAGTTCTACAAAGAAGGTACTATTCCACTTCAAACTTTAAGAGCTGATATTGAATATGGATTTGCAGAAGCAGATACCACATATGGAAAAATTGGTGTTAAAGTTTGGATATATAAAGGAGAAGTTCTTCCAACTAAAAAGAATATAGTGGAAGGAGGAGACAAATAATGCCATTAATGCCAAAAAGAACAAAATATAGAAAACAACAAAAAGGTAGAGTTAGAGGAAAAGCAACAAGAGGAAATAGAGTAACAGATGGAGAATATGGTTTACAATCTACAGAAATTGGACTAATTACTTCAAATCAAATTGAAGCAGCCCGTGTTGCTATGACTCGTTATATTAAAAGAGGTGGAAAAGTTTGGATAAAAATTTTCCCAGATAAACCAATGACTTCTAAACCTATTGGTACTCGTATGGGTAAAGGTAAAGGTGCAGTAGAATATTGGGTGGCAGCTGTAAAACCAGGTAGAGTAATGTTTGAAATTGCAGGTGTTCCTGAAGAAACAGCTAAAGAAGCTTTAAGATTAGCTGCAAATAAACTATCTGTAAAATGCAAGTTTGTCAAGAAAGAGACTGTAAACGAGGTAGGTGATAATGATGAAGATAAATAAAATTAAAGAAATGTCTTCACCAGATCTAGAAAAAGAATTGTCAGAACTAAAAAATGAGTTATTTAAACTAAGATTTAGTTTGGCAACAAATGGATTAGATAATCCTATGAAAATAAAAGAAGTGAAGAAAGATATTGCAAGAATTAAAACTGTTCTTAGAGAAAGAGAGTTAACAAACGAAAAATAAACT
>CALXVE010000060.1 GCA_944391885.1 uncultured Clostridia bacterium
ATTAGGTTTCCTTCTATTTTCAAATAAATTCCCTTTATTATCTACTATCATTAGTATCTCTCCTATCATTTTTTTTAATTGTATACTATTTCACTTTAAAAAGCAATAGTTTTTATAAAACAGGCTTTATAATTTGTATTTTTTTACTTTAATTAAAATAAATTTGAATGCGTTCCAATATCAAATAGTAATAAAATAAGTTAAAAGGGCGGATTAAAAAATCCGCCCCCATATTCATAATTATTGTAGTTCAACTGTTGCTCCAGCTTCTTCGAATTTAGCTTTTAATTCTTCAGCTTCTTCTTTCTTTACATTTTCTTTAACTGTTTTTGGAGCTCCATCTACTAAGTCTTTAGCTTCTTTTAATCCTAATCCTGTAGCATCTCTAACTACTTTGATTACTTGGATTTTGTTTGCTCCTACTTCTTTTAATACTACATTAAATTCTGATTTTTCTTCAGCTGCTGCTCCTGCTGCTCCACCAGCTACTGGTGCTGCAACTGCAGCTGCAGATACTCCATATTTTTCTTCAATTCCTTTTACTAAATCTGCTAATTCAACAACTGTTAAAGTGTCGATAGTCTCTAATAATTCATCAATTTTTGCCATTTTAAATGACCTCCTCTTTCTTTTTTTATTTTTAGAAGTTATTGTTACTTCTAATTATTGATTTTTAAATTATAATTTTAATCAAAAGCAAGCAGTACTCGTTTTGATAAAAGTTTCTAAACGGATTAGAAGTAAATATTACTACTTCTTATTCATTTTACATAATTTTAATCAAAAGCGAGCAGTACGTGCTTTGATTTTTATAAACGGATTAGAAGCGAGTATAGCGAGGCAATCGAGCAAATTTTCTTGAGATTATACTTTTTGTATATCGAAAGAAAATTTGTGAAGATTAACAAAGCTAAACGACGCTTATAATTCGTTTAGATGTTTTCCTTTTGAGCCCTAACCTGATCCAACGCAACAGCCAACTTGGTAATATTTCCAAGTAAAGCTCCAGCCAATTTTGCCATAAGCTCTTGTCTTGATGGTAGTTTTGCTAAAGTTACAATTTCTTCAGCTGTCATTACTTTTCCATCTATGATTCCACCTTTAATTTTGTAGAAATCATTATTTTTAGAGAAATTGTATATGATTTTTGATGGTTCTAGGTAATCTTCTGTACCTATAATTAGTGCAGTAGGTCCTTCTAGTAAATCATCTAAACCATTTTCTCCGTTTGCATCTAATGCTCTTTTTATAATGTTGTTTTTAATAACTTTGTATTCAGTATTTACGCCTCTTAATTCAGCTCTTAGTTTTGTTACATCTTCAACATTAATTCCTCTGTAATCTGTTAAAAGAATTACTTTTGCTTCTTTTAGTTTTTCAGCTAATTTGCTTACTTCTTCTTCCTTTTGTTTTAAAATAGATTCACTTGCCATTTTTTCACCTCCCAAATATTTTTATTAATAAATTCACCTAAAGTAATACAAAAACTCCAATTAATCATGCCTTTTCCAAGGAAAGATTAATTGGAGTTTTTAAGTCCGCTCATTTTTCTTTACCTCGGTAAGACTTATTTTTTTGCTTACTTTCTTAGGTTAATTATTTATTTTTGATCAATATACATGCTTGGTCCCATTGTTGTTGTAATTGCTACACTTTTAATGTATTGACCTTTTGCAGCTGCTGGTTTTGCTTTGATTATAGCTGCCATAATTGTTTCGTAGTTTTCTAATAATTTATCTACGCCAAATGAAACTTTTCCAAATCCTAAGTGAATAATGTTGCTTTTATCCAATCTATATTCAACTTTACCAGATTTAATTTCTTGAATAGCTTTTGTAACATCCATTGTTACTGTTCCAGATTTAGGGTTTGGCATTAATCCTTTTGGTCCTAATACTTTACCAAGTCTACCTACAACGCCCATCATGTCTGGAGTTGCTACGATTACGTCATAATCAAACCAGTTCTCTTTCTCAATTTTTGGAATTAGTTCTTCTGCTCCAACAAAATCAGCTCCAGCTTTTGTTGCTTCTTCTGCTTTTGGTCCTTTAGCAAATACTAATACTCTTTGTGTTTTACCTGTACCATTTGGAAGTACTGTAGTACCTCTTACTTGTTGGTCTGCTTGTTTTGAATCAACACCTAATTTCACATGTAATTCTACTGTTTCATCAAATTTTGTTTTAGGCATTTTTTCAATTGTTTCTAGTGCTTCTTTTGCACTATATAATTTTTTTGAATCAACTAGCTTTGCAGCTTCTTGATATCTCTTTCCTCTTTTCATTTTTTACCTCCTTTGGTTTTAACGAAGATGTATTTTACCTTCTCCCAATATTTAAAATAATTATTCTTCTACAGTAATACCCATAGATCTTGCAGTTCCTGCTACCATGCTCATTGCAGATTCTAATGATGCAGCATTTAAGTCTGGCATTTTCTTTTTAGCAATTTCTTCTACTTGAGCTTTTGTTAACTTTGCAACTTTATCCCTATTTGGTTTTCCAGAACCTTTTTCTATTTTTACAGCTTCTTTAATCAAAACTGCCATAGGTGGTTCTTTAGTAATAAATTCAAATGATTTATCTTTATAAACTGTAATTACAACTGGAATAACTGTGTTTCCCATTTGTGCAGTTCTATCATTGAATTGTTTTACGAAATCCATAATATTAACACCTGCAGCACCCAATGCTGGTCCTACTGGTGGAGCTGGACTTGCCTTTCCTGCTGGAATTTGTAGTTTTACTACACTACCAATTTCTTTTTCTGCCATTTACAGCACCTCCTTTTTATTTATTAGAAGTTAGAGGTTAGAAGTTAGAGATTAGAAATCTAATTACTACTTCTTTCTTCTAGTTCTATGTTAATTCTTATTTAATTTAAAACAATTTGTGAAAATTCTAATTCCACTGGTGTTTCCCTTCCAAACATAGATATTAGTACTTTTACCTTATGTTTTTCTTGGTTTATTTCTACTACTGTTCCAGTGTAATCAGTAAATGGTCCATTTATTATTTTTACAGAATCATTTACATTGTAATCTACTTTAACAGCTAACTCTTCAAATCCCATTTTACTTATTTCTTCATCAGTTAGTGGAATCGGATCTGTACCAGAACCAACAAATCCTGTAACACCTCTTGTATTTCTAACAATATACCATGTTTTTTCAGTTACAATCATCTTTATTAAAACATATCCTGGAAAAACTTTTTTAAGGTTAGTTTTTCTTTGTCCCTCTTTAATTTCAATTTGTTCTTCCATTGGAACAATTATATCAAAGAAGTAATCTTCTAGTTCCCTATTTTTTATAGTTTTTTCAAGGTCAGTTTTTACCTTATTTTCATAACCCGAATATGTATGAACTACATACCATCTTGGTGTTAAATCTTTTTCTTGAGACATTATATCAGCCTCCTATTCATTTTCTGTATTACTTGTGTTTGCGGTATCTTCTTCATTTAGAATATTATTTACTGCATTTTCTGCTTCTTGATTTGTATCAGTATTTTCTGTCTGTTCAGTATGACTTTCAACAGTCTCTCTTAATTTATTCACACCGTATGTATTTAGTGTTTCAAAAATTAAATCTAATACAAACACTATGATAGCAGTAATTAACACAATAGTAATAACTGCAACAGTGTTATTAGCTAGTTGCTTTGGTGTTGGCCAAATTACTTTTTTTAATTCTGCTTTAAAATCTCTAAAAAAATGTTTTTTTTCTTTCTTTTCTTTTTTGGTTACATCTTTAGGCATTTAAATTTCCCCCTTAAAAGGCTTTATTTTGTTTCTTTGTGTGTTGTACGTTTTTTGCAGAATTTACAATACTTTACAACCTCTAGCCTTTCAGTATTATTTTTCTTGTTTTTTTCCGTCATATAGTTTCTTCTTTTACATTCTGTACATTCTAATGTAATTGGTTCTCTTGCTCCTTTTGAAGCCATTTTAAACACCTCCAACTAATTTTATTTTGCTTTTAATTTTTTTCATTTTTTTAAGCGTATGTTTCTCACATACGCTTGTTTATTGTATCATTTTTTTGTTAATATGTCAACTGTTTTGGCTTAAGTTCCTTAAATTATCTTTCTTCTTGTTTATTTTCTTCTAAAATTTCTTGTATTTTTCTTTCTTTTTGCTCATTATATGCCCTAATTGCACTGTATTCTTCTGATGAATAAAAAAGTTCATAACCTGGTCCATTTTGATTTCTTGCTATTTCTCCGATATATCCTTGGTTTTCCTGTTTTTCCATATTTTCAGGTGAAAGCAATTTCTCTACAACAGCTTTTTTATATTCCTTATCTCTGGTAAATTTGTTAATATCTATAATGCTATATATAATCTTTGTAGAAAATCCATACTTTTCATCTTTTTTTCTTGATAAGACAACAGAATATTTATTTATATAGGATCGAAGTCCAAAAGCATTAGTATATCTTAGCACGCCCATTGGCTTAATTGTTATTAATGTATCTCCATCCCTTTCATCAACTTCTTTTCCTGCCGAATCAGCATAAAATTCCACATCTTTATCACCATTTTTTTTAGATTTTATTAGTTGTGGATCATATAATGCTTCAAAATCTGGATTTTTTCTTTCTTTTTCCTTTAATATGTCTTCTTGATAAATTTCAGGAATTTTTTCAGTCTTTTTTATTGCATTTTCACCTTCAGTTCTTAATTTTTCTCCAAATATTTTTTCATATAATTGCTCCTTTACTTCTAAAGATGTTAGCCCTTTTTCTTGTGCTTTTGATTTTAATTGTCTTAAAACTATCTCATCATACATTTTTTTTAACAATTTTAAAAGCATTATATTTGCTGTTCCATCTTTTTCTTTTTTTTTATTTTCTCTTAATATTAACATTTGTAATGATTCATAAATATGTTGGTAGCGTTCTAAAGTATAATATCCTTCTGGTGCCTGATAAAAGTTGAGCCAAGCTAATTCAAATAGTCGATTTAATTCGTTTTTATTATTTTTCATTTCATTTTTACTCATTTTCAAATTTTCCTCTCAATTTTCTATATATTATAATATATAATCACAAAAAAAGAAACCACAAATTAAAATTTTATCTAATTTCTAGTTTCTTTTTTAATTAGCTTTTATAAAAATAAAAAAATCTGGCGACAACCTATTTTCTCAGCAGGGTAACCCACAAATATCTTCGGCACATTGGAGCTTGACTTCTGTGTTCGGTATGGGAACAGGTATTGCCTCCATGTTATAGTCACCAGAAAAGTATAGTGTAAGTACACTCAAAATTACATAGAGAAAGTTTTGTAAGTTTCTAACTTCTAAATTCTAACTTCTAACCTCTATTTGGTTAAGCCCTCGATTTATTAGTATTGGTCAGCTTAATACATTACTGTACTTACACCTCCAACCTATCTACCATGTAGTCTTCATGGAATCTTACCAACTTTCGTTGTGAGATAACTTATCTTAGGGTGGGCTTCACACTTAGATGCTTTCAGCGTTTATCCCTTCCATACTTAGCTACTCAGCCGTGCCAC
>CALXVE010000061.1 GCA_944391885.1 uncultured Clostridia bacterium
GCATAGATAAAGATTATGTTTATACAAATGCCTTTGTAAAAGATATAGAAAAGAAACCTATTTTAGAAAGTGGTGTAATGCAGGGGTATTTCCAAAGTGCAGAATATGATATACCTAAAAAAGAACTTAATAAAAATGCTAAATTTAATTTTACTTTAGCCTTAATTTTATTATTTATTGTAAATCCTATTTCTTATTTTACTCCTATGGCATTAGGTTTTGGAGCATATACTATTTTTGGTATTGCTTGTTTGTGGAAATACTTTTATCTAACTACAAAAGCAAGTAATTTACTTTTATTTACACAATATGGAGCTAATGAGCAAGCTAAATGGTATGGGTTATATAACTTCTTAAATAGCGATACATTAATTAATGAAAAAGAAGTTTACGAATTACCCCTATGGGAAAAATATTTGATTTATGCAACTGCATTTGGTATTTCTGAAAAAGTTATAAAAGCTATAAAAATACATGCAGTAGAATTAAATATTGATAATAGTCCAATATTAAATCATCACTTCTACATTCACTCAAGAAGTTTTCATAGAACTTCTAGAGCCTTTGGTCGTTCTATTCATACCTCTTCAAGAGGTGGCGGATTTGGCGGACATGGTTATGGCGGCGGTGGTCGCCGGTGGTGGTGGCGGTGGCGGTGGCCATTAATACTACATGAAAACTATAACATCCAATAAAAGAAAGAGCATTTTTTAAAATACCCTTTCTTTTTTTATTGTAATTGTTATTTCAATATATCTTTTAATTGTAAAGAATTTAATTTTATATTAAGGCTACTTTCTATTCTTTTTTTACTAATTGTTTTATAAATTGTTTTTGAAATATATTTTTCGGCAAATTTAATTATTTCTTTATATTCTTTAATATCATCAGGAAAATATATTCCTCCTTTATCTTTATTTTTTATCATCCAACAAGTAGCTGCTAATGCTGACATTGCAACAGGTGTTATTGTTGGTGTTTGCCAAAAAGATGCTTTTTTATCTTTATATAAAAATTTCTTTTTTATTCTATTTCCCACCCATACTGGTTTAAACTTACTTCCTAATAGTAATACCCCTACATACTCTGTGCCTCGTTTTATGTTTTCTTTATAAACAATTTCTTCTCTTTTAGGGTATTTAAATCCTCTTATAATTGAAATATTATCATCTTGTGGTTTATCTATGTCTGGGTTAAGATAATCATTTACTCTCGCTTTTTCTAAGTATTTTACTGCAAAGTCGCAAGGAGAATATAAAAATATAGCTGTTGGTCTATATATAACATCTTCTCCATTTTTCACCTCAAGAGATTTCGCAATAGTAATTGTCTCTTCATGAGGCACTAAAAATCCTTCAAATTTGCCTTTTGGATAATAAGTTTTTCCCACTTTATTAATAGCAATATCTTTAAATTTTAAAAATCCGTTTTTAAAATCTACTTTTTTACACTCTTTTTCATAATCTAACTTCTCACTGGTTCCAATATTAGCAGTTGCTTCACTTAGCATCTCAAAGAAAAATGAATCAACTGACCATGTACTATATAACTTATTTTCGTCAAAGTCATCTTTCATTTCTTGATAATCATTGTCGTTTACATGAATTTCTTTTAAGTCCAGTGCCCTAGCAAGTTCATTAAACTTGTTTTCTTTTAGAAGTCTATTATAATCTTTATTATTTTTGAATTGTTTTTTTACAATGTATTCAAGACCTGCTTTTACGAAGTGTGAAACTAATCCAGGATTATTTCCATGTTGTAGCACAATAGGAAATTTATTTACATTACTTTCTTGCTTTAGATTTTTTCGTAATTCATTTTTCTTTAAGTTTTCATCAAAAATATTGTACCAATTATCGCTCCAATCTGTTTCTCCTGTGTTTAAATACATTATATTTTTTTTAGCACACCATTCTATAAAATCTTTTGTGCCAACACTATCAGCAAAATCAATTAATAAATCTCCTTCATCTAAATACTTTGAAAATATTTTTTTGAAATTTTCTCTATTAATATCAGCTACAATAAAGTTTCCCATCTTTCCACCAAGTTCAAGAAAAAATGAGTATTCGAGTTTTTCTCTAGATATTACAAAATATTTATCTTTATCAAATTTTATTTCCTTGCAAACTTTTTCAAAAAAACTTTTTCCTACTGCACCAAAACCAAATTGCACTATTTTATTTTTGAATTCAATCATTACCTTATATTTCTTCTTTCTCTAATCTTTCTTTTATTGTTTTTGCTAATATAATTTTTTTTGGTGATAAGTATCCATCTGTTATATAAATGTCCATTCCTCTTTCTTGAAATTTTAAGAAAATCTTTTTCAAATCTGGCTGAAGTGCACTCCCCACAACTATTATTCTAGTTATACCATTTTGTTTAAAATACTCGGCTGATGGAATATCTTGTTTGTATAAATCCCAACTATTATCAAAAATTGATTCTTTTGCTCTATATCTATTAGTTCTATAACTATCTAATAAAAATGCTGGATTTGCATCATTTTCTAGTTTTATATTTTTTAGTTTTTCACCACCATTTATTAAGCAGCTTTCGATTAAATATGTATCTGTAGTAGCTTGTGAGCCTTGTTGCTCATCAGTTCCGTTAAATATTGGAATTGGTCTATAACCATTATGAGCTAAGTCTATTCCTAGTTCTATACTTTCCTTACCCGGCAAATCAATGAATATAGCAGCATCTTGCTGATACTCTTTTAAAAAAATCGCTTTTCTATCTATCCAATCCACAATAGGTTTTCTGTTATAAGTATCAATCGCAACAAATGGTACAGGGTGTACCCAATCTATCCATTTTGCTACAGCAGGTGCATATATTTTATATAATTCTCTTCCATCCATTTTCTTACTCTTTACTTTTCAATTAATACTGGAATATCTTCTGCATATGAGTCAATTCTTGGATATGGACTCATTCTTGCATAATATCCTGCATGCTCTCCTTCAATTGTATATGAGCCAATACAAATATGGTATTCTTTTCCGTCCTCACTTTTTAGTGGCTTGCTTTGGAATTTTTTTTGCAGTATATATTGCTTTGGATGTTTTTTTACATCTTGTAAGATTTTTTCGTATTCTTCATCTTTGCATGCTTCTTTAATTGAAATTTTCTCTCCTACTCTACCGTAAACCGGTTTATATATAAATCCATTTTTTAAACTTAAATCTTTTACTTCCAATGTTTCTGGTAATAGTCTTTTCCACTCTTCCATACTAATACCTGCTTTTTCTAAGTCTTTCCAAACAAATGGAAATCTTTTACTTTGTGCATATATACTAATAGGGTGATTACAAGATATAGTTGTGGTATTAAAATATCCATCCCATCTTCGTGGTTTCATCTGAATAAGCCATTCTAATGGAGTAAATCTAAAAATTAAATCTATTCTAACTTGATTATTATCTAAAATGCAGTAAGCATTTTTATTTTTAAATTTAATATGGTCTGCCGCCCCATAAATAATATTATACCCTTCCATTTTTAGCCTATCACCCATATATTGCATAACTTGCCTATCATCACTAAAGCAAGTACAATGCACCATCATAATCGTCCATTTTTTATTTAACTTTTTGTTTATTACCTCTACCATCTGTTCTCCAAATGATTTATATTCCAGTTCAGGCATATTAATAGTATTACGCGCTATATTCGGCAAAAGTGAACTTTCTGCAAATCCACCTGGGCAATCACTATTTACTTCTGTTACAACCCAAGTACTATCTGTACTTGGGTGAAAATCATATCTCATAAGTCTAATATTTTTGTTCTTGTTATAACTTTGCATATTAGGTATTTGCTTTAAAATTTTTTTAGGTAATTCTAATTTTTTTGCAATTTTTATGTTCTTATTTAAATATTCTTCTGCTAACCTAGTTTCTTTATCTAGTTTTTCTGTAAGGCTAATTAATTCTTTATTTTCTGTTTTAGTTAATATCAATACATATTTTGATAAAGTATTTTTATCACAAAATTGTGGATCCCACTTATAGCAATCAAACATAGCTTGAATTCTATATTCATAATACTTATTTTCTGGAATTTTGATTAGCCTCATAATTACTCTCTTTCACATCATACTTATCTAACTCTATTTAACAACTATATTAACTAATTTTTTAGGAACTACTATTTCTTTTACAATGGTTTTTCCTTCAATATATGCTTTTACATTTTCTATATCTTTAGCAATACTTTTCATTTCTTCTTCTGTACATGAAATTGGCACCTGAACTTTTCCTTTTAGTTTGCCATTTACTTGTACTATCATTTCATATGTATCATCTACTAATTTAGATTTATCATATGTTGGCCAAGGTTCATAAGCAATAGATTCTTTATTTTTAAATACCTCATTCCAAATTTCTTCAGTAATATGTGGTACAACTGGGTTTAATAGCTTAATAAAGTTTTTTGCATATTCTATATTCCAACAATCTTCTTTATACACTGCATTAACAAAAATCATCATTTGTGATATTGCAGTATTAAAGTTTAGTGTTTCATAATCTTCTGTTACCTTTTTTACTGTTTGATTATATATTTTATCTAAATTTGGATTATCTTTAAATTCCTTTATTTCTTCATGATATAATCTCCAAACACGGTCTAAAAATTTCTTTATTCCCCTCACAGCTTCGTCATTCCATGGCTTGTCTGCTTCAAGAGGTCCCATAAACATTTCATACATTCTAAGAGTATCTGCACCATATTGTTTTACTATGTCATCTGGATTTACAACATATTCAGGAAAACGTTTTCCCATTTTCACACCATTTGCACCTAATATCATCCCTTGATGTACTAATTTTTTAAATGGTTCTTTTACACTAACCAATCCTTTATCATATAAATAGCGATTCCACATCCTAGAATATAGCAAATGTCCTACTGCATGCTCTGGTCCACCTACGTATAAATCAACTGGCATCCAATGTTTAATTAATTCTGGATTTGCAAAGGCATTATCATTTTTTGGATCAATATATCTTAGATAATACCAACTTGATCCAGCTGATCCAGGCATTGTAGATGTTTCTCTTACTCCTTTTATGCCATTTACTTCTACATTTTTCCATTCAGTAGCATTTTCTAATGGTGCCTCTCCATTTTTTCCTTTATAATCATCCATTTGTGGTAGAACTAATGGTAAATCTTTATCTTCCAAAGCTACCTCTCTTCCATCTTCTAAATGAATAATTGGTATTGGCTCTCCCCAAAATCTTTGACGTGCAAAAATCCATTCTCTTATATGATAATAATTTTTCTTTTTTGCACATCCCATTTTAACAAGTTTATTAGTAATTGCTTCTTTTGCTTCTTCCACTGTTAGTCCTGTAAATTCTTCACAATTTATTAATTTACATCCTTTATTTAAATATTTTTGCTTTTCAAAAGCAGCTTCAGTAGTATCTGCTCCATCTATTACTTGTATCATTGG
>CALXVE010000062.1 GCA_944391885.1 uncultured Clostridia bacterium
TCTTTATTTATATTAACCCCATATATTTCTTTAAGAGTTTTTTCAATATCTCTAAGGCTCATACCTTTAGCATAAAGTGCAATACACTTATCTTCAAAACCAGTTAATGTAGTTTGACCTTTTTCAATTACTATTGGCGTAAATGTAGCTTCTCTATCTCTAGGTGTTTTAACACAAATATTTCCATATTTTGTTTTTACAATTTTAGGTTTACAATAGCCATTTCTAATGTTTCTAGGCTTTCTATCTTTTATTGATTAGGGACGGGTCCCAGTCACCCTATTTAGGGTGACTGAGGGACGCATCTGCCAATGTCGCTTTTGGGGACAGTCCCCAATTTACCACTTTTGTCTTACTTAGGGACGGGTCAATATTTAAATAACAAAACAAAACAGCCTAAAAACTCTTGCAAAAACTTACCCAATTAAGTATAATAGTAATGTCGAAATTTGAGAGAAAACAGGTGAAAAAATGTATTTAAAAAGGATGGAACTACAGGGCTTTAAGTCTTTTGCTGATAGAACTGTATTAGAATTTAAACCAGGCATTACTTCTGTAATTGGTCCAAATGGCTCTGGGAAAAGTAATATTTCAGATGCTATTCGCTGGGTACTTGGCGAGCAAAGCATGAAGTCTCTTAGAGGGTCAAAGTCTGAAGATATTATTTTTGCTGGAACTCAGGCAAGAAAGTCATTGGGGTTTGCAGAGGTTTCAATTGTTATAGATAATTCTGATGGGAAGCTTCCTGTGGAGTATACAGAGGTAACTGTTACAAGAAAGCTATATAGAAGTGGTGAAACTGGTTATTTTATTAATAAAACACCATGTAGGTTAAAAGATATTTTAGAATTATTTATGGATACTGGAATTGGAAAAGATGGATATAGCATTATTGGTCAAGGGAAAATTGATGAGATTTTAAGTAATAAATCTGAAGATAGAAGGCATATTTTTGAAGAAGCTGCCGGAATTGTAAAATATAGAACAAGAAAGCAAGAATCTGAGAAAAAATTGGAGCAAACAAAACTTAATTTGCTCCGTATTAATGATATTTTAGCTGAGATTGAATCAAATATTGAGCCTTTAAAATTGCAAGCTGATAAGGCAAAGCAGTTTTTAGATTTAAGGGAAGAATTAAAGTCTATTGAGGTTGGGCTTTTTGTGCATAATATTAATGTATATAAAGAAAAACTAGAACAGCTAGTAAATGATATGGATATTTTAACTTCCCAAAAAGAGTCGGAAGATGGCAAAATGCAGGAATTGCAAACTCAAAAAGAAACTTTAAGAATTGCTGTTGATGAAATTACCAGCCAAATTGAGCAAGTGCAGAATTTGGGATTTGAGAGTTCTAATAAAATTGAAAAAATTAATTCTGAGATTGGAATTAATAATGAAAGAATTCAGAATAATGAAAGAAATATTGAAAGATTAAAAGCGGAAATTGAAGAAGTTAAAGCTAGAATTTTAGATTTAGAAGAAGAACAAAAACAAAAACTAGAAAAAAAGACAAGCTTAGGAAGTAATAAGCAAAAATTTGAAGCTGAGCTAAATCAAAAAGAAAAAGAATTAGCAGAACTAACACAAAAATTATCTAGCAAAGAATTAGAAATTGAGGGAAAAAAACAACTAGTAGAAGCTAGTACTGATAAAAAGTATGAATTAGCAGGTGATATAAATACTTTTGATGCTAATTTTGAAAATTTAGAAAAGCGTAAAAAGCAGGTTCAAAATGAAATTTCTTCTGCTATTTCTGAGCTTGACTTGGCAAGAGGGGATAAACAGGAACTTTCTAAGGGATTTTATGAAATTGAAGCAAAAAGGAATACAGCTAGTAAAAATTTGGAGAGCAAGCAAACTGCTAAAAATGAAAGCTTAGCAAAAATCAAGCAATATGAGGATGAAGTTGCAAAATTGGAATATAACCAAAGGATGAAACAAGCAAGACACCAATTTTTAGTTGAAACAGAAAGGGAAAAAGAAGGATATAACAAAACTGTAAAATCTTTACTAATTAGCTGTGAAAAAGATAGCGCTTTAAATAAAGGAATTCATGGGGTTTTGGCAAACCTTATATCAGTTGATAAAGAATATGAAGTTGCAATTGAAATATGTTTGGGCCAGGCTTTGCAAAATATAGTTACAGATACTGAGCAAGATGCAAAAAAATTAATTGAACATTTGCGCAAAAATAGTTTGGGTAGGGCATCATTTTTGCCAATTACATCTGTAAAAGGCAGAAAATTAGAAAAACTTACACAAATGGAAGGTGTAATTGGAATTGCATCTGATTTGGTAAAGGCTGACAAAAAGTATGAGCAAATTATATTAAATCTGCTAGGTAGAACAGTAATTGTTAAAGACATGGACACTGCAATTAACCTTGCTAAAAGGGATAAATATTCATTTAGGATAGTAACTTTGCAAGGGGATATTATTAGTGCCACAGGATCTATTTCTGGTGGAAGTGTGCAACAAAAAAGTGTTAATATTTTAGGTAGAAGCAGGGAAATAGAAGAACTAGAAAAAGAGTTAAATAAAATTGCTAAACAAATTGAGCAGAAAAAACAAGAAAAAGAAGAATATGCAAATTCTATTGGAGATTTAATAGAAGAAACTGCTAAGCTAGAAAAAGATTTGCAGGAAACAGATATTGTATATGCTACAGAAAAGCAAAGAATGGTTGCAATAGAGGAAAATATTGCACGCTTGGAGTCAAGGAGAGATAAATTAAAACAAGAAGAAAAAGATATTGAAGTTCAAAAAGAGCAAAATAGAGGGCAAAAAGCGGAAAAAGAAACGCAAGCAGCAGAGCTTACTAAGCAAATAGATGAGCTTAATAAAATAATTGAAGAATTTGCTATTAATAACAAAGATAATCAAAAATATATTGATGATTTGAATTTTGACATTACTAATTTAAAGATTTCTGTTAGTTCTTTTGATGAGAGTGAAAATTCAATTGATGAGATAATGGAAAGAATTAAGCAAGATATTGAAAACAACATTAAAAGTATGGAAATGAAAAATAAAAATATTGAAGAAACACAAAAAGATAATGAAAATTTAAAAATTTCAATTGAGGATTTACAAAATCAAATTGAACAGATTAAAGAAAATGTTGCAAATAGTACAAGTAAGGTAGAAGAACTAAAACAAGAAAGAACAATGCAAAATGATAAATTAGCCAAAACAGAAGAAGATATTTCTAGTGAATTTAATGTGCTTGAAGGGCTAAAAGAGCAAATATTAAAATTAGATGTTAAAAAGGCAAAATTAGAGCAGGAAATTCAGGAGATAACAGATGAATTATGGGAAGAATATGAGCTTACTCCAAATAATACAGAAGATTATCCAAAGCCAAATAATGTGATGGCTGCTCAAAAAAGAGTTAATGAGCTTAAGTCTCAAATAAAAGATTTAGGTAGCATTAATATTGATAGCATAGAGGAATATAAAAAGACCAAGGAAAGATATGACTTTATGTCTGAGCAACGTTTGGATTTGGAAAATACTGCTGCAAAATTAAGAAAAATTATTAATGAGATGCTTAACACTATGCAAGTACAATTTAGAGAAAAATTTGATATTATAAGTAAAAACTTTAATGAGGTATTTGTAGAGTTATTTGGTGGTGGAAAGGCAGAGCTAATTTTGGAAGATGAAAATAATATTTTGGAGTGTGGAATTGATATTAGAGTTCAACCAACAGGCAAAAAACTTCAAAATATGATGCTATTATCAGGCGGAGAAAAGGCATTTACTGCAATTGCACTATTATTTGCAATACTAAAAATGAATCCAGCACCATTTTGCATTTTAGATGAGATTGAGGCAGCTTTGGATGATGTTAATGTATATCGTTTTGCAGAATATTTAAAGAAATTCTGCAAAGAGACTCAATTTTTGGTAATTACACATAGAAAAGGCACAATGGAAGCAGCAGATACGGTATATGGGGTAACCATGGAAGAAAACGGCGTCAGCAAGCTACTTTCTATTAAATTGAAGTGATTGTCGAATTTTGTCGAACGATTTTTGATTGATATGTGCGAAAATTGTTGAAACTTATAAGTAAATATATTATAATTAATTCATCCTTTGCTTAAAGGAAATCTTTAAGAAAGGAGGTGTACATAGTGTCGTCCTATGAACTTATTTGGCGTCTGATTGTTTTGTTATTACTTAGTAATTATGGGCAAGATGATAGCCAAAACTCTCAAGACTAAAACACATTAGTCAAAGGCGGGTTTGGTCAACCGCCTTTTTTAATTGAATAAAAAAAGATGTGCGGTCAACACATCTCTTTGTACAAGTGCTCTTATGAACTCTCTCGTCGCTTAAGCTAATATTAGTATAGCACTATTCTAATCAAATGTCAAATAAATTTTAAAAATTTTTACTTTTTATTGTATTCTTCTAAAGCTTCTTCTGCGTATTGAGTATCTGTTAAGCAAGGTAGATATTTTGTGCCATATTTTTGCCTTGTTTCATTACCTTTTCCTGTAATTAAAATTACACTATTTGGGTTTTCTAAAATAGCACTTTT
>CALXVE010000063.1 GCA_944391885.1 uncultured Clostridia bacterium
CTTCTACTTTTTTAGTTTTTGTATGCAATACTTTTACAGTTTTATATTTTTTATAATCATATGTAGAAGGCTCTATTATTTCTTTTTGCTCTATATCTGCAGGTTTTGCTTCAAATGTTTTTGTAAATATTACAGGAATTAGAAAACACAGGAATATGAATATTAATAGAAAAATTATATATTTTTTAACCTCTCCCAAAACTCAACCTTCCCCCTCCAAACTCTAACTTCTAACTTCCAACCTCTAACCTCTAACCTCTAACTTCTAACCTCTAAATCGCAAGCTTCACTCTCATATGTTCCAATGTCTTTTTTTCAATCCTTGAAACTTGCACTTGTGTAATTCCTAAAATTTTAGCAACCTCAGTTTGTGTTTTTCCCTTGTAATATCTTAAAACTATTATCTGTTTTTCTTGGTCTTTTAAATTTTTTAAAGCTTCTTGTATACAAAGTCTGTTACTTATTATTTCTTCCTGATTTGTTTCACTTTGCATTTTATCTATTAAATTAATTCCATCTTCGTCACAATCATATGCAGGTTGATAAATAGATTCAACAGGTCTAAATGCTTCCATTGCCATTGCTAATTCTTCTTTGCTAGTATTTAGCATTTGTGCTAATTCTTCTATCTTTATTTCTTGACCATTGTTTCTAAAATATTGCTCTTTAGTCTCCATTGCTTTTATTGCTAATTCCTTAATACTTCTGCTAATTTTTACTGGTCCATCATCTCGTAAATACCTTTTTATTTCACCTAATATGTATGGAACTGCATATGTAGTAAGTTGCACTTCAAAGCTTGTATCAAAACGTTTGATGCATTTTATAAAGCCCATAACACCTACTTGGTATAAATCTTCTGTTTCATATCCTCTATCTTGAAACCTTTTAACAATGCTCCAAATAAGTCCACGGTTTCTATCAATTAATGTCTGCATGGCTTCCTTATCACCATTTTGTGCCTTTATAACATCACTATTGTTCTTCTTAAAATCTGCCTGCATAAAAAAAATGCCTCCTTAATTTGCTAACTTATTAGTCTATTAGAGCATTTTTTTCTTCTTCTATTTGTTCTTCTTTTTCTGATTTTTTTATTGTTTTTTTCATTGTTATTCTTGTTCCAATTCCTACTACAGAGCTAATATCAACTTCATCCATAAAGCTTTCCATAATTGTAAATCCCATACCAGACCTTTCTAAGTTCCCTTTTGTTGTATATAGCGGTTTTCTTGCAAGTTCTATATCCTCTATTCCTTTTCCACTGTCTGTTACTTCAATTTCAATAGTATTTTCTAAAAGCTTTGCCTTTACTTTTACAATTCCTTCTTTATCTTCATATCCATGAATAATACTATTGGTTACAGCTTCTGATACTGCTGTTTTTATATCTGCCAATTCCTCAATTGTTGGGTCTAATTGTGCAGCAAATGCTGCAACAGTAATTCGTGCAAAAGCTTCATTATTGGACTTACTTAAAAAACCAAGTTCCATTTCATTATCATATAAACTTTTCATTTAATTAATAACTCCTTTCATCTTTAACATACCTTTTCTTCTATAGGTATAATTCTCACAACTCCACTCATTTCTAAAACTTTCTTAATACTTTTACTTGCATTAACTATTCTTGTGCTTCCACCTAACATTTTAGCTAGCTTATACCTTCCAATTAACAACCCTATTCCTGCACTGTCCATGAAAGTAACCTTACCAAAATCAAACACAACTTTTCTAGGCATAAATCTTGTAATTTCATAATCCATTTTCCTCCTTAATTTTTCTGTAGTATGATGATCAATTTCTTCTGTTATTTGAACATATAACATTTTGTCAAGTTCACTAAATTCTGTATTCAAATTTTTTTCTCCTCCTTTTTATTTGTTTTTGTATCATCTTTATTGCTTGTCCAATTATACATTTTTTTCCAGTTATTTGCTAGAGTAAAAATTAGGAAGTTTTGTCGAATTTTCAGATATTTTCGACATTTTTCGACACCTATTTTTTATATCAAAATTTTTAAATTTTATTTTATAAAAATTGTTGTATTTTATTTTTTTATATGTTAAAATCATATTACATTTTTAAGAATAGGAGGTGAATTTCATGACTAAGGAAGATAAAATTTTGGAGATTTTAGCTGAGCATACTAATACTTTAATAAAAATGCAGAAAACTTTGGATGAACATACTAAAACTTTGGATGAACATACTAAAACTTTGGATGAACATACTAAGACCTTGAATGAGCATACTAAAATTTTGAATGAGCATACTAAAATTTTGAATGAACATACTAAAGTATTACTTGAGCATTCTAAAATATTAGAAAAACATTCTAAAACACTTGATGAACATTCAATAAAATTTGAAAACTATGATAGAAAGTTTATTAATATTGAAAATACCCAAAATCAAATCTTAAAAGTATTAAATAAACATACAAAAATATTGAATCAATTAATGAACTTTCAAAAAAATAATTGTTATCTATAAAATCTCATAACATAAAATGGAGCTTAATTATGTACCTACTTTTTAAGTAGATATATAACTAAGCTCCATTTTATTATATGTTTTTTGAATTTATAAGCTTGAGAGTTATTATACTATCTTACCGCCCCCAAGCACCATATCTTCTATGTAAAACACTGCAGACTGCCCTGGTGTAATTCTAGCTACTGGATTATCAAATTTTACTTTTATAGTGTCTTTTTCAATCATTTTAATTGTAGCTGGATATTCTTTAGCAGAATACCTTGTTTTTACCAAAACTTTAATTGAATTTGGTATCTCGTCAATTAATAGTAAGTTTAAATTATTTACTAGCATTTCGCTTTTATATAATTCGTTTTCTATACCTACTACTAATTCATTTTTATCTGTATTAAATCCTATCACATATAATGGTTCTGAATATGCTATACCAAGCCCTTTTCTTTGACCTATGGTATATCTGTACAAACCTTGATGCTCTCCTAACACTTCGCCTTTAGTATTTATTATTTTTCCATTTTTAGGCTGTATATCAGAGTTTTCCTCTAAGAATTTTTTGTAATCGCCATCTGGAATAAAGCAAATATCTTCACTATCTGGCTTATTTGCCACCTGTAAGTTATAATTTCTTGCAATTTCCCTTATTTTTTCTTTGCTTTCTATTTCCCCTAGTGGGAATATTACTTTACCAAGTAAGTTTTTTGGCATATTATATAATACATAGCTTTGGTCTTTTACTAAGTTCTTTGCTTTTTTTATAACATATCTTCCGTATTTTTCGCTATATTCCATTTTTGCATAATGCCCTGTTGCCAAATATTCTATTCCCATTTTGTGTGCCAATTCATACATAGAGCCAAATTTTAAGTATTTATTACACTCTATGCAAGGGTTTGGGGTTTGATTTGTTTTATATTTACAAATAAAGTCATCTATTACATATTCTTTAAATTCTTTCTTAGCATCTATGTTATAATGTTCTATTCCTAATTTTTTGCAGATTTTTTCTGCATCCTCTACTTTTTCCTGCCCCCATAACTTTAAAGTAACACCATATACCTCATACCCTTGTTCCTGTAATAATATTGCACTTACAGCACTGTCAACTCCTCCGCTCATGCCCAAAAGCACTTTATCTTTCTTTTTTACCATTTATTCCTCCGACTATATATTTTTTAGTCTTTCTTCTACTTTTTCAAGCATTTCTGTGTATTTGTTTAACTTTTCTTTTTCTTCATTAATTTTGGCTTCTGGAGCTTTGCTCATAAATCCAGGATTTGAAAGTATTTTTTGTGACCTTTCAACTTCAGCTTTTAGCTTTGTTTTTTCGTCTTCTAGCCTTTGTTTTTCTGCAGTTAAGTCCACTAATTCTTCAAATGGAATATATACTTCAATATCATCAACTAATACAGACATCGCATTTTGAGGAATATTTTGCTTATCTTTTTGTATTTTTATATCATTACAAAATCCAAGTTTTTGTATAATGCTTGCAGATTGCTCTACTGTCTCTTTAAAGTTATCTGTTACGAATATTAATGTGGATTTTTTACTTGGGTGTACATTTAAGTTTGTACGCAAGTTTCTAATTCCAATAATTATATTTTTTAGTTTTTCTATTTGTTCTTCTTCTTTTTCAAAACATAATTTTTCTGATACTTCTGGCCATTTAGATATCATTATGCTTTCATCATTTTGATATAACTTACCATATATTTTTTCTGTAACAAATGGCATTACAGGATGCAATAATTTCAAGCTATCTTTTAATACTCTATTTAAAGTATATTGTGCTGCAAATTTAGTGTTGCAGTTTTCATCATATAAACGAGATTTTACCATTTCAATATACCAATCACAAAATTCATTTCTAATAAAGTCATAAACCTTTTGTATTGCAACACCTAAATCAAAGTTG
>CALXVE010000064.1 GCA_944391885.1 uncultured Clostridia bacterium
AATATGAAGAACTATTAAAATTAGAGCATGATGAAAATTGGTGGAAGGAAGATATGAATATAAAGCAGCTAAGTAAATATTTTAATAGAAAAGATGTTACTATTAGAAAAGCTATTAAAAGAATGTGTGATAGTAGGTTGAGTGAATATAAATATTTTATTGACGAAAAAGTTGTTATTTCGTGTAAAGGAGTTAAATGGATTTGCAAAAATGTTTTTAAACAAAAATATTTAGAATTATTAGAAAAAAAGAAAATGGAATTGACGGAGAAGTATATAAAAGCAGGTTATATATATGATCATTTTTTTGGAAGAAATTAATTGTAAATATTTAGAAGTACCTGTTGAGAAAAAAGTCGTTTTGTGATATTATAACTTCGGATAATAAAAAGTTATCGGAAGTTATATAGGGGGCAAATATATGGAAAGTTATAAAAATCTTTCTGAAGAAGATACAAGAAATATATATATTACACCGGCTTTGACAAAAAAATGGGATTTAGAAAAACAAATAAGAAGTGAAGTATATTTTACAGCAGGTAAAGTTATTGTAAGAGGAAATATGTCTACAAGGGCAAAAGGAGAAAAAGCAGATTATATTCTTTATTATAATAGTTCAAAGCCAATAGCGGTTGTTGAAGCAAAAAAATACGATTTAGAAGTGGGAACAGGAATGCAACAGGCAATAGAATATGCTAAAACTTTAGATTTACCTTTTGCATATTCAACTAATGGAACAGCATTTCTTGAACATGATATGTTAACAGGAAATGAAAGAGAAATATCAATGGATGATTTTCCTTCTCCAGATGATTTGTGGTATAGGTATAAAGTCGCAAAAAATATAACTGAAGAAGAAGAAAAAATAATTAACGAACCATACTATTATGCTCCAGGAGTAAATAAGCCTAGATACTATCAAACAATTGCAATTAATAGAACTTGTGAAGCAATTGCTAAAGGACAAAAAAGATTATTATTAGTAATGGCTACTGGAACTGGAAAAACTTTTACAGCTTTTCAAATAATACATAGATTAAAAAAATCAGGATTAAAAAGAAAAATTTTATATCTTGCTGACAGAAATATGTTAATAGATCAAACTATGACGCAAGATTTCCAACCATTTACGAAGGTAATGACAAAAGTTGAAAATAGAAAAATGGATAGTTCTTTTGAAATTTATATGGCTCTTTATCAACAATTAACAGATGGGCAAGGAACAGATATATTTAAACAATTTAGTGAAGATTTTTTTGATTTGATAATTGTTGATGAGTGTCATAGGGGAAGTGCTGCAGATGATTCTAATTGGAAAAAAATATTGGAATACTATAAAAGTGCAACACAAATAGGATTAACTGCAACACCTAAAGAAACTAATGAAATATCAAATATTCAATATTTTGGAGAACCAATATATACATACTCATTAAAACAAGGTATTGATGATGGATTCTTAGCTCCATACAAAGTTATAAGAATTAATTTAGATAAAGATTTAGTTGGATATAGACCTGAGGCAGGAAAAAGAGATGTTAATGGTAATATCATCGAAGATGATGAGATATATTATCAATCAGATATGGATAAAAGAATAATAATAGACGAAAGAACTCAAGCTGTTGCTAAAAGAGTTACAGAGTTTTTGAAAAATACTAATAGATATAATAAAACTATAGTATTTTGTAT
The DNA here is from genome assembly GCA_944391885.1 of uncultured Clostridia bacterium. Taxonomy (GTDB): domain Bacteria; phylum Bacillota; class Clostridia; order TANB77; family CAG-508; genus CAG-273. The sequence continues at coordinate 1,692 of CALXVE010000064.1, forward strand.
AGATATAGAACATGCAGAAAGAATGAGGCAAGCATTGATAAAAGAAAATAATGATATGGTTGCTGAAAATCCAAATTATATTATGAGAATTACAGGAGACAATCAAATAGGTAAAGCACAATTGGAAAACTTTATTGATGTTGAAGAAAAATATCCTACAATAGTTACAACAAGTAAATTATTGACTACTGGTGCAGATTGCAAAACATGTAAGTTAATAGTTCTAGATTCTAATATAAATTCAATGACAGAATTTAAACAGATTATAGGTAGAGGAACAAGAATTAGAGAAGATTATAATAAAACATATTTTACAATTATGGATTTTAGAAATGCTAGTAGATTATTTAGTGATCCTGATTTTGATGGAGAGCCAGTAAGTATAAAAAATGTAAATCCTGAAGATGATACACCAGATGATAGTGATGTAAATACAAATGCGTCAGGAGTTGCAGAAGATGATGAAAAATATACATTTGATCCTCAAACATTAAAGCCAATAGAAACTGGAGAAAGAAAAGGAAAACTTCATATTAATGGAGTAGATGTAAGTATTTATAATGAAATTGTTTCTTATTATGATAAGGATGGAAAATTAGTTACAGAATCTTTAAAAGATTTTAGTAAGAAAAGCATATTAAATGAATATGCTTCACTTGATGACTTCCTTCATAAATGGAATTCAACAGATAGAAAACAAGCGATATTAGATGAATTAGAACAACAAGGGGTTTTAATTGATGAGCTTAGAAAAGATGTAGGAATAGATGATATTGGAGATTTTGATTTAATATTGCATATAGCTTATGATAAGAAACCATTAACAAGATATGAAAGAGTTAACAACGTTATAAAAAAGGGATATTTATATAAGTATTCAGAGATGGCTCAAAACATTCTAAAAGATTTATTAGAAAAATATAGTGATAATAATGAGCTAGAATTAACAGATACAAAAATTTTAGAATTAAAGCCATTTAATGAATACGGTTCGCCAATGGACATAGTAGATGTATTTGGTGGAAAAGATAAGTATATAGAAGCGGTAGAAGAATTAGAAAATGAATTGTATGCTAGTTAGGAGTGAAAAATAGTGGGAATAGGTAACATAGTAAAAAGACTTAACGATGTAATGTGGAAAGATGATGGAGTTGCGGGAGACGCACAAAGATTAGAACAAATTGTATGGATATTATTTTTAAAAGTATATGATGATAAAGAAAAACTATGGGAATTCCATGATTCGAATTTTAAATCAATACTTCCAGAAGAATTAAGATGGAGAAATTGGGCAGTTGACAAAAAAGATGGAAATGCACTAACAGGAGAGGAATTATTATCATTTGTTAATGAAAAATTGTTTCCGGGAATTGAAAAGTTAGATATAAATGAGAATACACCTATTAGTAAAGCAATAGTAAAATACACATTTGATGATGTAAATAACTATATGAAAAATGGTATTTTATTAAGACAAGTAATTAATATTATTGATGAAATTAAATTTACTAATTCAAATGAAAAACATGAATTTAATGAAATTTATGAAACTATGCTAAAAGAATTGCAAAGTGCTGGAAATGCGGGTGAATTTTATACACCAAGACCAGTAACAAACTTTATGGTTGAAATGATAAATCCATCATTAAAAGATAAGATTGCAGACTTTGCGTGTGGTACAGGTGGATTTTTAACATCAACTTTAGATTATCTAAAAAATCAAATAAAAACAGTAGAAGACAAGGAATTGTATGATAATTCTATATATGGTATAGAGAAGAAATCATTACCATATTTACTTTGTATAACTAATTTATTATTGCATGATATTGATGAGCCTAATATTGAACATAGAAATAGTTTTGATAGAAATGTAAAAGATTATAGAGAAAATGAAAAATACGATGTTGTATTAATGAATCCTCCTTATGGTGGACATGAAGTAAAAAATATACAAGCAAATTTTCCTTCAAACTTAAGAGGATCAGAAACATTTGACTTATTTATGACATTAATAATGTATAGATTAAAGCAGGATGGAAGATGTGCGGTTATACTACCAGATGGTTTCTTATTTGGAGTTGATAATACAAAAGTAAATATTAAAGAAAAATTAATGAAAGACTTTAATTTACATACAATAGTTAGAATGCCAAGCTCAGTATTTGCTCCATATACTCCAATTATAACTAATATACTATTCTTTGATAAAACTAAGTCTACAGATAAAGTATGGTTTTATAGAATGGATATGCCAGAAGGATATAAAAACTTCTCTAAGACAAAACCAATTTTGAATAAACATTTTGATGACGTAAAAGCATGGTGGAACGATAGAAAAGAAATTATTGATGAAAAAGAAAGTGAAGAGCAAACAACAACATACAAAGCAAAGTGTTATACAATTAAAGAAATTATAGATAATGGATACAATATTGATTTGTGTGGATATACTCATAAAGAAGAAATTATATTAGAACCAAAAGAATTAATAGAGCAATATCAAGAACAAAGAGCAAGTCTTAATGCAGAAATTGATAAGATATTAGCTGAAGTTAGTAAATTATTAGAGGAGGAATAAGCTGACCGCACAAGAAATAAAAAACTCTATTCT
>CALXVE010000065.1 GCA_944391885.1 uncultured Clostridia bacterium
GTCCCATTCTTTCACGTCTTACTTTTGATTTTGTTACTTCAACACCACATCTATCACATACTATGCCTTTATATCTTACTCTTTTATATTTTCCACAATGGCATTCCCAGTCTTTTGTTGGTCCAAATATTCTCTCACAAAATAGACCATCTTTTTCTGGCTTTAGTGTTCTATAGTTAATGGTTTCTGGTTTTTTAACTTCCCCTTTTGACCACTCCCTAATTTTTTCATCTGATGCTATCCCAATTTTAATTTTGTTAAAAATTTCTAATTCATCCACTATATTAGCCCCCTATTTATTTTTTATTTTTTGCAAATTTCATTTCTATTTTTAAATAATGTTATAAAAGTGTAGACCGCGCAGGCGGAGCGTTAGTGTAGTGCTAGAGCCTTCCATCTACCATGCCCCTGTCAAAAATTTATTTTTGACATGTGGCTGGAAGGCGACAGCAAGGTCAAACGTTGTAACATTATTGAAAAATAAGTATGCTTGCAATTAATTTTTCACAATAATTAAAATAATTTCCACTGCTGTGCAATTCCCTCTGGTCATTCTTTTTAACAATTATGAAAGGCTATTCAATTATTTTTCGTCATCTAATAAGTCTTGGTCATTTAAAAGATTATCTTCTCCTAAATCCGTATCATCTAGCATAATTTCCTCATCGTCAAATCCTTCAAATAGCTCGTCTTCATCAACATCCATAAGATTGTCCAAGTCAGCCTCTTCTCCATCTTCTGTTTCTTCTGTATAACCATCTGATAATTCATTTTCATCAATAACATTTTCATCTAAATCCATTTTTTTATTTGCTTCAATGCTATTAAAGTCAATTCCATCATCTATGTTTTCTTTTAGTTCTAATTCTTGGTTGTCTGGAGATAGTAAGCGTACATCTAATCCTAAAGATTGAAGTTCTTTTATTAATACTTTAAATCCTTCTGGCACTCCTGGCTCTGGTACATTTTCCCCTTTAACAATTGATTCATATGTTTTTACACGTCCTACAATATCATCTGATTTTACTGTTAGCATTTCTTGCAATGTGTATGCAGCACCATATGCTTCTAATGCCCAAACTTCCATTTCTCCAAAACGTTGTCCACCAAATTGTGCTTTACCACCAAGAGGTTGTTGTGTAACTAATGAATATGGTCCTGTTGAACGAGCATGTATTTTATCATCTACTAAGTGGTGTAGTTTTAACATATACATAACACCAACTGTAATTGGATGGTCAAATGGTTCTCCTGTTCTACCATCATATACTACAGTTTTTCCATCTTCACGAAGTCCAGCTTTTTTAAGCAATTCTTGAATTTCTGCATCTGTAGCACCATCAAATACTGGTGTTGCAACTTTCCAGCCTAAAGCTCTTGCTGCCATACCCAAGTGTACTTCTAGCACTTGACCTAAGTTCATACGTGAAGGTACACCTAGTGGATTTAATACTATATCTACTGGTGTTCCATCTGGTAAAAATGGCATATCTTCTTCTGGTAAAATACGTGAAATAACACCTTTGTTACCGTGGCGTCCAGACATTTTATCACCAACTGATATTTTTCTTTTTGTTGCAATATAGCAACGAATTACTTGGTTAACTCCTGGTCCTAATTCGTCCGAATTATCCCTTGTAAATATTTTAACATCAACAATTGTTCCTTGTTCACCATGTGGTACACGAAGTGAAGTATCTCTTACTTCCCTTGCTTTTTCACCAAATATTGCACGAAGTAATCTTTCTTCTGCTGTTAGTTCTGTTTCTCCTTTTGGAGTAACTTTACCAACTAAGATATCTCCTGGTCTTACTTCTGCACCAATACGTATAATTCCATTTTCATCTAAGTCTTTTAATCCGTCATCACCAACATTTGGAATATCACGTGTAATTTCTTCTGGTCCTAATTTTGTATCACGGCACTCACAATCATATTCTTCAATATGTATAGATGTATATACATCTTCTTTAACTAATCTTTCACTAATTAAAACAGCGTCTTCATAGTTATATCCTTCCCAAGTTGTAAATGCAATTAGTACATTTCTACCTAGTGCCATCTCTCCATTTTTAGTTGCAGGTCCATCTGCAATTAATCCACCTGCTTTTACTTTTTCTCCAACAGATACTACTGGTCTTTGGTTTATACATGTTCCACCATTAGTACGTTTGAATTTTCTTAAATGGTATATGTCTAGTTCATCTCTTTTGTTTCTTATTTGAATTTCATCACTAGTTACTTTTTCAACAATACCATCATTTTTAGCAATTACTGTAATTCCAGAATCTTTTGCAGCTCTGTATTCCATACCAGTACCAACTATTGGAGCTTCTGGTGTTAATAATGGAACTGCTTGACGTTGCATGTTTGAGCCCATTAATGAACGTTTTACGTCATCATGCTCCAAGAAAGGTATCATAGCTGCCGCAACAGATACAAGTTGTTTTGGTGATACATCTACAAAATCAACTTGGCTCTTATCCACCATTGTGATTTCTTCTTTATGACGTACACGAATTCTATCATTTACAAATTCGTTTTTGTCATTTAAAGGTTCAGATGCTTGTGCAATAATATATTTATCTTCTTCATCTGCTGGCATATAAATAACTTCATCTGTTACTTTTCCAGTTTTGTGGTCTACTTTGCGGTATGGACTTTCGATAAATCCATATTCATTTATAATTGCAAATGATGAAAGTGCTGAAATAAGTCCAATGTTTGGTCCTTCTGGTGATTCTACTGGGCATAATCTACCATAGTGTGTATAGTGAATATCACGAACTTCAAATCCTGCTCTTTCTCTTGAAAGACCACCAGGTCCTAATGCAGAAATTCTTCTTTTATGTGTTAATTCAGAAAGTGGGTTGGTTTGGTCCATGAATTGTGATAATTGTGAACTACCAAAGAACTCTCTTATAGAAGATGATATTGGTTTTGTGTTAATTAGGGTTTGTGGTGTTATAACATCTAGGTCTTGAATTGTCATCCTTTCCCTAACAACTCTTTCTAGTCTAGTTAATCCTATTCTGAATTGGTTTTGTAATAATTCACCAACACAACGAATACGACGATTTCCTAAATGGTCAATATCGTCTATATTTCCTAATCCATGTTCTAAATTTAGCAAATAACTAATAGATGCTATTATATCTTCGTTTGTAATATGTTTTGGTATTAATTCATCAATACGCTCTTTTATAACATCATGTAAGTCTTTTTCCTCAGTTGTATCAATTATTGATTTTAATACTTCATAATTAACCATTTCTTTGATGTGAAGGTCGCTTAAATTAACATTTGGAAGCATACTGTGAATATTAACTGTTCCATTACCAATTACTTTAACTGGTTTATCTTCGACTTTTACTTCAACCATGTTAATTCCAGAATTTTGTATATTAATTGCTACTTCTTCTGAAATCATGGTATCTTTTTCAGCTAGAACTTCACCAGTTTCTGGGTCAACAATATCAGCATATGCAATTTTTCCTGTAATTCTATTTGCTAAGCTTAATTTTTTGTTGAATTTGTATCTTCCTACTTTTGCTAGGTCATATCTTCTTGGGTCAAATAATAGCCCTGTAAATAAATTTCTAGCAGCATCAGCTGTTGGAAGTTCTCCTGGTCTTAATTTTTTATAAATTTCAATTAAAGCTTCATCTTGTGTTTTTATTAAATCTTTTTGTAAAGTTTCTTTTATTTTATTTTCATCACCAAATAATTCTAGAATTTGTTCATCTGTAATTATTCCTATTGCTCTTAAAAGTGTAGTTACTGGTATTTTTCTAGTTCTATCAACTCTTGCATAAAATACATCATTTCCGTCTGTTTCGTATTCAATCCAAGCACCACGAATAGGCATAACAGTAGAAGTATAAATTTTTCTTCCTGTTTTGCTATCAAATTCTTGTGCATAGTAGCAACCTGGCGAACGAACCAATTGGCTTACAACAACTCTTTCTGCACCATTTATAATAAAAGTACCACTATCTGTCATTAATGGAAAATCGCCAAGATAGATTACTTGTTCTTTAATTTCACCTGTCTCACGATTAATTAGTCTTACTTTTACGTGCAATCTAGTAGAATATGTTGCATCACGCTCTTTTGCTTCTTCTAATGTGTATTTTGTTTTGTCTTCCATGTAATAATCAAAGAATTCAAGTACTAGGTTTCCTGAAT
>CALXVE010000066.1 GCA_944391885.1 uncultured Clostridia bacterium
CCAGAAGCACAGGATGGAACCAAAAAATATTTATTTGATGTATTAGACGGAAATGCAATTGAAACAGTGCTAATGGAGTACCACCATGGCAAAACAATTTGTGTTTCATCTCAAATTGGCTGCAAAATGGGTTGCAAGTTTTGTGCATCTACAGGAATTGCTTTTATTAGAAATCTACAGCCAGGGGAAATCGTAGAGCAAATTTTAGCAGTGGAGCAGGATATTGGCGAGCATATTTCAAACATAGTATTTATGGGAATTGGAGAGCCTTTTGATAATTATGATAATGTAATGCAGGCGATTCGCATAATAAATAATCAAAAGGGGCTAAACATTGGTGCAAGGCATATTAGTATTTCTACTTCAGGTATTGTTCCTAAGATATATGAATTTGCAGACGAAAAATTGCAATGCACACTTTCTATTTCATTACATGCAACAAACAACCAAAAAAGAAGTGAGATGATGCCTGTAAATAATGCATACCCACTAGAAGAATTAATGCAAGCTTGTAAGGAATATATTAAAAAAACTAATAAAAGAATTTCATTTGAATATGCTTTAGCAAAGGATAATAATGATAATTTAGAAGATGCAAAAGCATTGGTAAAACTACTTTCTGGCATGCTTTGCCATGTTAACTTAATACCAATTAACAAAATAGAAAATGGCAAATTTACCAAAAGTAGTAATGAAAATATAATAAAATTTAGGGATTATTTAAATGAACACGGAATAGTGGCTACTATTAGAAGGGAATTAGGCTCAGATATTGATGCGGCATGTGGTCAATTAAGGAGGAAGAACTTATGAGAGGTTTTGCTAAAACAGATATTGGCAAAGCTAGGGAAATTAACCAAGACTACTACTCTATTCCAAAATCTGACCAGGATTTGCAATTATTTATATTAGCAGATGGCATGGGAGGTTATAACGGTGGAGAAGTAGCAAGCACTTTAGCAACAGAAGCTGCCAAAAACTATATAACAGACAATTTTGAAAAAATAGAACACTCAAAAGAAGAAATATTGGAACTTATAAAAAATGCAGTTGAATATGCAAATAATGTGGTTTTTGAAAAATCAAAAACTGATAAAGAATTAGAACGGAATGGGTACTACTTTGGACATTTGCTTCATATATAATAATAAGATTTATATAGGACATGTGGGAGATAGTAGGGTATACCGCATTAGGGGAGAACTGATTAGAAAACTTACAAAAGACCATAGTTATGTGCAACAATTAGTTGAAGATGGAAAAATTACAAGGGAAGAAGCAAACCATCATCCTAAGAAAAACATGTTAACAAAAGCACTAGGTTGTACTGCCTATGTAGAACCAGATATTAGAGCAAGAAATTTAGAACCAGGAGACATTTTGGTAATGTGCTCAGATGGATTAACCAATATGGTAGAAGAAAAAGAAATTTATCAGGTGGTAAAGGAAGCGCCAGAAGTAGCACCACAAACACTAGTAAACTTAGCAAATAATGCTGGCGGATATGATAATATCACAGTGATAACTATATTATAGGGGAGAGAAAAATATATGAATTTAGTTGGTAAAATTATAGGAAACCGATATGAAATCCTAGAAAAAATTGGAGAAGGCGGTATGGCAACAGTGTATAAGGCAAGGTGTAATATTTTAAAGCGTTATGTTGCCGTAAAAGTTCTAAGGGATGAATTTACAACAGATGAGGAATTTATTAAAAGATTTAACACAGAGGCACAAGCTGCTGCAAGCCTAACTCATCCAAATATTGTTTCTATTTATGATGTAGGTCATGAAGACAATATTTATTACATAGTTATGGAATTAGTTCAGGGAAAAACTTTAAAAGAAATTATTAATCAAGATGGGGTTCTTCCTTGGAAATGGTCTGTGAATATAGCAATACAGGTTGCTTCTGCCTTAGAAACAGCACATAGAAATAACATAGTACATAGGGATATTAAACCACATAATATTATAATTACAGAAGACGGAATTGCAAAGGTAACAGACTTTGGAATTGCAAAAGCGGTTTCGAATTCTACAATTACTGCATTTGGCACAACTATAGGTTCAGTACACTATTTTTCACCAGAGCATGCCCGTGGTGGATATACAGATGCAAAATCAGATATATATTCACTAGGTGTAGTAATGTATGAGATGCTAACAGGCAGAGTACCATTTGATGCAGATACACCTGTATCAATTGCATTAAAACACATGCAAGAAAAACCAATTGAGCCAATTAAATTAAATCCTTCAATTCCATTTGCAGTTAATAAAATAATTATGAAAGCTATGGAAAAGGAGATTAGCCAAAGGTACCAATCTGCTACAGAAATGTTAAAAGACCTAAGCATGGCGTTGAAAGACCCAGAAGGCAATTTTGTAAAAGGTAATAGCGAAAACATGCAATACACACAAGTAATCCCAAGTTTAAATGAAAATATTGAAGAAAAAACACAGGATAAAAAAGCGCAAGATGAATCAGAAAAAGATTCTGCAAAGCGTAAGAAAATTAAGAAAATTTGGACCATTGTTATTATGGCATTAATAGTTATATTAATTCCAGTTATAGGATTTTTTGCAACAAAATTAATTATAGATGCGGGAAAACCAAAACAATTTGATTTGGAGGATTTAACAGGATTAACAGTAGAAGAAGCGCGAGCTGCATATGAAGGAAAAAATATTACTATAGAAGTTGCAGAGGAAGTGTTTGACGCAGAAGTAGAAGAAGGTAAAATTATTTCACAAGAGCCACCATTTGAAGAAGGTGCAAAAATTGAAGAGAACTCTACAATTAAGCTTACTGTCAGCAAGGGAATAGAAACAGTAACAATGCAAAAAGTGGTTGGCATGACGTTTGATGAGGCAGAAAGATTATTACGTGATGAATTAAAACTTGAAGTAGAAAAAGTGGAAGAAACCAGTAAAACTGTTGAAGAAGACTATGTTATTAGGCAAGAGCCAGAAGAAGGAGAAGAGTTAAAAACAGGAGATACTGTAAAGATATATGTTAGCATTGGAACTGGAATTAAAGAAATATCAGTACCATATGTTATAGGTGATACTGAGGCAGATGCTAAAACTAAACTAAAAGATTTAGAAGTAACAGTTGTATATGAAGAAGACATGACAAGAACAGAAGGAAAGGTTTTAAAACAAAGTATTGAAGCAGGCGAAACAGTAGAAGAAGGAACCAAAATAACAATTACAGTTAACCGTATAGAGGACTTAACAAAAGGAAAAATAGAAGTAAACCTAACATCTTTATTAGGGGATAAAGCTACAATAGAAAAAGATGAAACAGGAGCTGAAATTAATCCTACAGTTGTTTTAAGAATAGAAGTTAACGGAGAAAATGTATATAGAGAAGAAAACCAAAGAAAAGACTCTGGAATAATAACTAGAGAAATAGAAGATAGAGGAACTGTGACTGTAAAAGTATTTATTGATGAAGTTAAATATGCAGAAAAACAATTTACTTTATCAGGCGATAACCCAACATTGGTAATAGATTAGTTAAAAATAGGGACAGATATTTTAAAATATGTGTCCCTAAATTTTCAAAGATAGTAAAAAGGAGGAATACAAATGATAGAAATTTCAGCATCAATTTTAAGTTTAAAAGATAAAAATGTAATACAAACCTTATATAATTTAGAAACAGCAGGAATTGACTATTTCCACATAGATGTTATGGATGGCGAATTTGTAAAAAATAACACAGTAGATAAAATGCGTGAATATTGTGAGTATTTGAATAGTATTTCAAATTTACCACTCGATGTGCATTTAATGGTAAAAGATGTGCCAATCTATATTTCAAGCTTTTTAGTATTTGAGCCGAATATAATAACATTTCATTTGGAAGCTACAGAAAACAAAGACCAGGTTTTTGAATGGATAAAACTAATAAAAGAAAATAATGTTAGAGTTGGTATTTCTGTAAAACCAGGCACAAAAATCGAGGAAATATCAGAGTTTTTGCCATATATACATTTGGTTTTAGTTATGACTGTTGAGCCTGGTGAGGGTGGACAAGAACTAATACCAGAAACAGTAGAAAAAATAC
>CALXVE010000067.1 GCA_944391885.1 uncultured Clostridia bacterium
TTTTTAATAATATACAAGAATTTCAAACGATAATCCAACAATATAAAAATATTTTTATATACTTTGTCAACAATCTGCAAAAAACACTAGTTAATTACTAGTGCTTTTGCTATAATAATATTAACCTATAAGTAAAAATAAATAAATTACTTCTGCTTTTCCTCTGGTATATATTCTAACAAATCGGAAATCTCACAATTAAAAGCGTGGCAAATCCTATTTAATTGGTCAATATCAACCCTTTTAGTTTCTTCATAATACATTTTAGAAATTGTTGCAGGGCGGATATGGGTCATTTCTGCAAGTGCTTTTTGCGTCATTTTGTTTTTACCAAGTAAATCAGATAATTTAATTTTAATCATAGGCTTCAACCTTTCTGTGTTAATTTAATTGTGACGGTGTCGAATTTTGTCGAATTTTGTCACACACTTGTATTTTATCATAATATATATTAAAATCACATATTAGAGAGCAAATATAACGTTAAAGGAAATAAAATGACATGTAACAGTAAGAAAGAAAAGAGGTGTATTAGTTATGGGACTAAAAACATTTTTTACAAAAGAAGAAACACCTAATAACAAAGATTGGAAGGAAAAAAACAAAGGATATTTAAGGCAATTACAAAAATTTTTAGATGCAGCAGATAATATAGAAAGAGAGGATTTGAAAAAAGCAGTAATTTCAGAAATGCTAAAATGTGATAAAATTTTGACAGATTTGGCGCAAGAACAGATAAAAAAAGTATCTAGCAAAAATTTGAATAACGAGTAAAAAAATGCTCATAATATTTTTAAAGGCAAAAAAGTCTTTGCAAAGTAACTTGAAAATAAGAAGGAATTAACTAAAATGGTTAAAAAAATTTTAGTAGGACTAGTTGCTGGGATTATAAGTGGTCTTTTTACTGCAGGGGGCGGATTAATTATTGTTCCTGCACTGTTATATACTTTAAAATTAGAACCAAAAAAGGCAAGAGCTACTTCGGTTTTTTGTATTTTACCAATGGTTATAACCACTGCAATTTTTTATGGGCAAAGCAATTTTATAAAATGGGATATAGGAATTATGTGTGCAATTGGTGGAATAATTGGTGGAATAGTTGGAGCAAAACTTTTAAATCGTTTGCCAGAAAAGTATTTAAAAATTGCTTTTGCAATGTTCCTAGTGTATGCGGGGATAAATATGATATTAAAATAGGAAAGCGAAATAATTTATATGTATGAATTAATTATAGGTTTTATCTCAGGAATTGTAAGCGGAATGGGTATGGGGGGAGGAACAATTTTAATCCTTCTCCTTTCTATTTTTATGAATTTAGACCAGCACCAAGCCCAAGCAATTAATTTGGTATTTTTTATACCTACTGCAATTAGTGCAATTATTATAGGAATAAAAAATAAAAATATACAGTGGAAATTAGCAATACCAATTGTAATAGCAGGAATTATTGGTGCAGCTATTAGCGCAAAAATCAGTACAAAAATGGATGTTGGGTTATTAAGAAAGTTATTTGGAATTTTTTTATTAATTATTGCATGTTATGAAATTTATTCTTGGTACAAAATGTATATTAGAGAAAAAAATAGCCATACTAAAAATAAGAATTAATTATGAAGGAGGTTTGCTACGGTATGAAATTTATGAAAGGTATGCTAATAGGAGGAATTGTAACAGCAGGAATTGCTATGATATATGCTGAAACAATGGACCAAAATAAAAAGAAAATGATGAAAAAAGGTAGACAATTTGCAAAGAAAATGGGAATAGTTTAGAAAAAATGAGTGGCTTAAAACAACCACTCATTTCTTTAAATTCTATTTGCAAGGTTTATTCTCGTGTTTATCACATGGTTTATCATTTGGTTTTTCGTTTTCTTTACATGGCATGCAGTCTAGCTCAACGCCTTTTAGGCATTTTCCTTCATGTTTTCCACTTGCGCAAACTTTACAATGTTTTACACGGTCAACCCAAATTTCAATTTCATAAAGCCTATTACTACATAAAGGTCCAAAAACAAACTCGCCATTTTTATCAGTAAAGGTATGAGAAACAGGTCTTCTTTCTTCTTCGCCACATTCGCAAACAACCTCAACTAATTTAACAACTGCATCTTTTACAGGGTCTTGATAGCAGTCTTTTACAATACCGTAAATTACTGTTCTATTATCTTCTGGTAAAGTAATATCTAAGTCAAATTGCTTACCTGTTGCTAAAACGCCATCAACATTAATAACTGGGCATACAGATTTTTCGTATTCCATAATTTTTATCCTTCCTTTCTTGTTATATTAATATATATTATGCTAATTTTCGACAAAATGTGATAATTTCATAAATTAGAAAAATAAGTCATAATTGCATAATTACTAAAATATATTTATAAAAACACCTAAGGAGAGGAGCAGTTATGTTTATAGTTTTTAATAAACAAAAAATATACTCATATCTAATAGCACTTGGAACAGTTGCAATACTATTTGTTATAGGCTTTACAATGACAAATGATGCAGAAGAAATGATGCAAACTTCTGTAAATGTTGAGGAAAATAATGTGATTATAAACCAAATAAATGAGGAATAATTGTATAAATAATTAAAATTTAGGGTATATTTAGCATGTAAAAGGCAATAAGTAAGTAAGAAATTATAAAAATCACAGTAAAATAATTGAAAATTTTAACATTTTATGTAGACAAAACCAAAAAAGTATAGTATAATAAGAATTGTGATTAATAATTAGTCTAAAAATTACATACTATGAATAAACATTAAGAGAGAAACAAATGTAGGGAGGAAATAAAAGTGAATACAAATTATGATGATAATAACCATTTAATATTGGTTGGAAAAGTAACAAGTGAAAAAAGATTTAGTCACGAAATTTATGGAGAAAAATTTTACATATTTGATTTAAGTGTACCACGTTTAAGTGGAAATGCGGACATTATACCAGTAACAATTTCAGAAAGATTATTAACAGAAAGAGATGTAACTATTGGTAGCAAATTAGAAGTAGATGGTCAATTTAGATCATACAATAGTTATGAACAAGAAAGAAGCAGATTAATTTTAACTGTTTTTGCTAAAGATATTAAATTTTTAGCTGATGATGAAGAAATTGAAGTTAGCAGAGATACAGTATCAAATGAAGTTACACTAGATGGGTATATTTGTAAAAAACCAATTTACCGTAAAACTCCATTTGGAAGGGAAATTTCAGATATATTATTAGCAGTAAACAGAGCATATAATAAATCAGACTATATACCATGTATTGCATGGGGAAGGACAGCTAGATTTTGCGAAAACATTCCAATTGGTACAGAAGTTAGAGTTATAGGACGTGTTCAATCAAGAGGATATGAGAAAAAACATGAAGATGGAACAGTAGAAAAAAGAGTTGCTTATGAGGTATCTGTATCTAGTTTAGAAGTAGCAAACCAAGGCGATGACGAGAATAAACAAGAAAATATAGAATTAGAAAACAAAGAAGCTATCTAAAAAATAGCTTCTTTTAATCTGTGTTTTTTTCATCATTATTTTCTTGTACCCCATCATCTTCAGTTTCAGTAGGAGTATTTTGGCGAGAATTTTCATTGTTAGAAGTACCCTTAACCTCTGGAATAAAGATTTTTCTATTTTCCTTTGGGCGTGGCTTTTCAACTTCCAAATGCTCATAAACGGGTGAAATTTTTAAATTCCCATCACCAGTTACAACTTCTATTTTCTGTGGAGTTTCATTATCTTTTTGTTCCTCTTCTATTTCTATATTTTCATTTTCCAAATTTTTATCTTCTACCATTTTATGCACCACCTTGCTTAAATTAATGTAATATTACCACAAGCAAAATTCAATGTCAAGTTAGGGACAGTCCCTTTTTACCCATTTGTGGGTAATTTGGGACAGGTCATTTTACTTAGAACGGATCTCTTTGTGCAATAGAAATAGTAAATATATCAAGTCCTCACAATTGTATTATATAAGTGCAGTCCGCGCAGGCGGAGCGTTAGCGTAGTTCTAGAGCCTTCCAACCACTTT
>CALXVE010000068.1 GCA_944391885.1 uncultured Clostridia bacterium
GAAAATAAAGTTGAAAATGTAATAAATATAATCAAAGATATGGATATAAAAGATAAATTAAGACTTGGAATATGTCTATCTAATAGTAGTTGGACTAATATTCTATATGATAAAACAGAAATGTATGAGAAATTTGATACTATACTAAAAGAAATTGATGAAGAATATAGAACTACTCTAATAAATTTTGCAAAGTATAAACTTGTAATGTTTACAATGGCTAAAATTATGGAGATGGAACAAACTGAAAGAAATAAAATTGTATTATATTTGTTTAATAATATAAAGCCATAAATTTTAATTTTAAAATTTTTAACGTTTTCAAATAATTTTTCTGAATTTACATAAAAAGATTTGCGATTACCGTAAATTTGTGATAAAATAATTGCAAAGGCTATAGCCTTATAGTATTTTACGAGGAGGTATTTTAATTTTTTATTATTGCTTTTAGCCAATATCAGTACAGAAAGGAGTTGCTCTATAAGTATGAAGCTCAGTAGTGAGAAGGAACATCTTGTTTTAGACAATCAAAGATTAGTTCATTATCTAGTGCAGAAGTTGGGGGTAACTCCAAATTCTTCAGAGTACGAGGATATTGTTTCTATAGGTACACTTGGATTGGTAAAAGCTGCTATTACTTTTGATTCATCAAAAAAGATTACTTTTGCAACATATGCTTCAAGATGTATAAATAATGAAATTTTTATGCACTATCGGAAAGCTAACAAATATGCAAATGATATTTCTATTGATGAGCCTATTGGAAATGATGGAGAAGGTAAAGAGCTTACCTTAGGAGACACAATTGCACATTCTGAGTCTGACTTTGTTGAAAGAATAGTAAACAAAGATGCTTTTATTCAGTTAGTGAGTATTATTCTTAACTATCTGGAAGAAAAAACGAGACTTGTAATGCTTTATCGAATCGGAGAAATATCACAGATAGATATTGCTGAAAAACTGAATATTTCTCGAAGCTATGTTTCAAGAATTGAAACAAAAGCTACCATCAAAATTCGAGAAGTTGCTAATCATCAAGTACATTATAAGGAGGTATTTTCTATGGCTATAGTAGGAGATGAATATAGAATCTCTTTTTTATCCAAAGATATTAGCAAGTTTAACAAGATTTTTGCGACTCTTTTGCAAAATCTAACATCCACTGAAAAGTTACCTAATTTTAGAGTTAACTGCAACAGAGAACGGATTGTAGTTCAAATACCTGCACATCCAGAGTCATTTTCTTTCATTGCACAAATCATTCAAGAAATTGATGATTTTAGCATGACTTATGTTTCTGATAAAAGTACATTACCTGCAGACAATACTGTCTCACAGGAAGTTGAGTCAGATGATAAAGATGAAAGCAATGATACAGTTGAAGAAATCGAATCCAGTGCAATAGTACAAAATTCTGATGTGATTTTAGATGTTGTAAATGAAACAGCAGGGTTATCAGAAACAATTGAGGTCATAGAAGAAGTTGCAGCAAGCACTATGGAACAGGAACATCATGATTTGGATACTGTTGATACAGCTAAAGAAACATTGATTGAAGAACCGATTGGCGAAGATACTGCATCTGATTCAAAAGAATTAGATACAGTTGCTGAATCTAAAGTCGAAAAAGGCAGTCAGATTAAACAAGTAAGAGATTATATGTTAAGTATGAGTTCTTTTACTGTTAAGGATTTGAAACGTTACTTTCCTAATCTGACTACTGGAACTATCAATAATGCTTTATATCTTGCTAAGAAAAAGGGGCTTATAACTGCTACAGGTAGAGGTGAATATCGCGTTAATAAAACTTAAAATGCCACAGATAAGGACATTGCTGTTAGATTTAATTGGCAATGTCTTTATCTTACAATAAAAAATAGATACACTTTTGTACCTGACTTAATTTATTAAACAAAAATATAAAATATATTAATTCATTTATATTTAATATATATAAGTTTAAAATTCAGTTTTTTGAGATTCATCACATTTAATAAAAAAAACTTCCATAAATATTTTTAATAAAATTACTTGATTTTTATTTTAGAATCTGTTAATCTTTATATAGTTTGATTGATATTTGTATCAATCGTTATGAGAGCCAAAAAAGTTGTAAATAACTACTTCGTTGGCACCATAATTATATAACAGATTTTAGTGAGTAATTTTCTAAATTTTTAGATAATTACTTTTTTTTATGGGAGGAGGACAATTAATGGATTTTATAACCAATAAACAAAAAGGAAATAGTGGACTAGGAATGGCAATAGCATATTTTTCTACAAATGGATATACAGTATCGATTCCATTAAATGATACACAAGATTATGATTTAATAGTTGAAAAAGAAAGTATATTGCAAACAGTTCAAGTAAAATCTACAGGTTGTATTGGAAAAGGAGGAAATTATCAAGTAGCATTAAAAAGTTGTGGAGGAACAAAAGGGACAACTTATAAAACAATTATAGAAACTAATATAGATTTACTTTTTGTTTTGAATGCTAATAAAGAAATGTATTTGATTCCCAAAAGTAGAATTAATAATATGAGTACGTTAAGTTTAGGAGATAAATACAAAGAATTCAAAATAAATTTATAAAAATGTAAAAAGGAGGAAATATAAATGAAATTTGTAATACAAAGAGTAAAAAATGCTAATGTTAAAGTAGAAAACCAGATTGTAGGAAAAATAGATACAGGATTTTTAGTATTAATTGGAATAACGCATACAGATACGAAAGAGATAGCAGATAGTTTAATAAAAAAAATGATAAATTTAAGAGTATTTACAGACAAAAATCATAAAATGAATTTAAGCCTAAAAGATATTAAAGGCGAATTATTATTAATATCTCAATTCACATTATATGCGGATTGTAAAAAAGGAAATCGACCATCTTTTACAAAATCTGCAAAATTTGAAATAGCAGAAAATTTATACCAATATATAATAGAAGAAAATAAAAAAACAGAAATCAATGTTCAAACAGGAACATTTGGAGCAGAAATGAAAGTAAATTTGATAAACGATGGACCTGTTACAATACTTTTAGATAGTGATGAAATTTAAAAAAAATATTGCTATTTTTATGGTTCTGTAATAAAATAAGAAGCAAAGAAAGGAGAATAAAATGGGGAAAACAAAGAAAATTTTAATAACCATAACATTTTTGGCAATATTTATATTACTAGGAACAGGAAAAGCAAAAGCAACAGGAGAGTTATACTTAAAAAATTTAGATTTTGAGGCACAAATTAATCAGGATGGAAGTATGGATGTTGTAGAAACTTGGAATATATCTATAGAAGATACTAACACACTTTTCAAAACATTTCAAACCGACCCCACAAAATATACATCCATAACCAATGTACAAGTAATAGACGTAACCAATGGTAGTAATACATCCTTTACCAAAATAAATGAGCTCATGTATCATGTTAACAAAAATTGTTATTATGGATTAATAAATGATGATGGGAATTTTGAAATAGCATGGGGAGTAGGATTAGATAATGGAAGAGATACTAGAACATATGAGATTTCATATGAAGTAAAAGGTGCAATAAGTGGATATACAGATTATAACGAACTTTATTGGCAATTTATAGGTGATGATTTTGAAATAGATGCAAAGAAAATAACAGGAAAGATAACTTTACCAAAAGAAGTACAAAATAAAGATGATATAAGAGTATGGGGACATACAAGAGGCCTAAATGGAGAAATATATGTAACAGGAAATAATAAAATAGAATTTACTGTAAATGATTTTAAATCAGGTACATATGTAGAAGTAAGAACATTGTTTCAAAAAGATGTATTAGAAGGAAGCTTAGAAAGAACATATAATCATCCAATTTTAGAATCAGTTTTAGAAGAAGAAGGAGAATGGGCAGAAGAAGCAAATAGAATAAGA
>CALXVE010000069.1 GCA_944391885.1 uncultured Clostridia bacterium
CCGTAGGTACTCTAAAAGACATACCTGTTAATTTTCCATTTAATGATGGAATTACCTTTCCAACTGCTTTTGCTGCACCTGTTGAAGATGGAATAATATTTGCAGAAGCTGCTCTTCCACCTCTCCAATCTTTTTTAGATGCTCCATCTACAGTTTTTTGTGTTGCAGTTGTGCTATGAACAGTTGTCATTAATCCATCTTTAATTCCAAAATTATCATTTATAATCTTAGCAAGTGGTGCTAAACAGTTAGTAGTACAAGATGCATTAGAAATAATATTCATGTCTGGTGTGTAAGTATCATTATTTACACCCATTACAAACATTGGTGCATCTTTAGATGGTGCAGAAATAATTACCTTTTTTGCTCCTGCTTCTAAATGTGCATTTGCTTTTTCCATTGTTGTAAATACTCCCGAACATTCTAAAACATAATCTACTCCGTCTTTTCCCCAAGGAATATTTTTTGGATCCATTTCATTATATACTTTAATTTCTTTTCCATTTACAACTAAAGTATTATCTTTTCCATATACTTCACCATCAAATTTTCCATGAACTGTATCATATTTTATCATATATGCCATATAATCTGCTGTTATAAATGGGTCATTTATTGCTACAACCTCAACTCCTTTTTTATTCAATGCTGCTTGGAAAGATAAATTTCCAATTCTTCCAAATCCATTAATACCAATTTTAATCATAATTTTAAAATCCTCCTTAAATTATTTTTAATATACTTATATTTTTAAGTATACCCTGAACAATGTAATTGTATATCAAAAAGGAATACTTTTCAAGTATTCCTTAAGTTTTTTTCTTATTTTTCTCTGTTTTGATGAACATTTTTCAAGAATAACTATTCAATTCTTTTTTTGACGTATTAAAAGCCAAAATTTAAGCGACCAATAATGGTCGCTTTACCTTTAAATTATAGTGTAATATTATCAACTATTTTAATTTCTTGAAATAGAAAATCATGCACTTTTTGTGCAGTAATATCTTGATGCCAGAAGTCATGAACTTCTTTAAATACTTGTTCTTGTTTTGGAGTTAATGTCACAGTAATATCTTGAAGCAAGAAATTTCTAACCTTAGTCCACATACTTATTTTTTCTGGTACACCAGCTGGTTTAAATTCCATTGGATTTTCCACATTTCCTAAATCATTTTCAAAATTTGCCATTTGCTTTTCCTCCTTCGTGTTTTTTCTCAATATTCCACTTTTCTTATTTATACTATAACATCTTTAAATAATCAAGTATTTTTTATATTTTTTATATTACATTTTTGTCATTATTTTGTAATATTTTTGTAATATTTTCCTATATTTCCATTTGACTTCCCAAAAAGCTTGCAGCTGATTGTACTACTTTTTGTTCTACTTCAGACATTTTTGTGCTTCCATCCTTCGATAAAAGTATAACACTTCCAATAACATCTCCATCTGAAATAATTGGATATACAATTTGTGAGTGGTAACGCATTTCCTTATTTCCATTTTTTGTTATAGGCACTGCTAAATCATTATTTTCCTTACTTGTATATTTTTCTTTATCTTCCATTATTTTTTCTAGTTCTTCGCTAACATCCTGTTCTAAAAATTCCTTTTTAGAACCTCCAGACACTGCAATAACTGTATCCTTATCTGTTATACATGCAATATGTCCTGTAGTTTTTGCTAAAGTTTCTGCATAACCTGTTGCAAATTCTGTCAACTCACCTATCGGAGAATATTTTTTCAAAATAACTTCTCCTTCTTTATCCGTAAAAATTTCAAGTGGATCTCCGTTCTTTAATACGTAAAGTTTTCCTAATCTCTTTTGGAATTACAACTCTACCTAAATCATCTATTCTTCTTACTACTCCTGTCGCTTTCAAAATGTTACCTCCTTTTAATTAGAAACTTTTAGTTCCACGCAATATTTTTTATTGATATTCTTATTATTGCTTTAAAAGGATTTTTTTATACATTTTTTTTGAAATTGCCAAGAGTTTTATATTATTCCTGTTCTTCTGCTTGCAAGCTAGCTTCTTCTTTTGGTTTGTAATTTTCCAAAATATTGCCTAATTCATTTGAAAAATCTTCTAGTAAAACAATTTTTATGCTTGGCAATTTTCCATCAACATAATCATCTATTATTTGTTTTAACTTACTAATATTTTTCATTTCGCCTTCAATTTCCTTTGGAAATCTCTTTGCTCTATCTGCCAACTTTTCTTTTATAGTTACTATATCTTCATTACTTGCACAAGAAATTCTTTGAAACATTTGGAACGAATCATAATATTTGAATATTGGTATGTTCATGCACTCTTTATCAAATTTATCGTAAAATAGTTCCATTTTCATAGGAATACATTTAAATATTTCTTCTGCTTTTTCTTGATACATTTTATCTTTTAATTTTGCATTAATTTGGTCGAAATGTTTTAAAATTTCTTCCATTTCAAATTCAGTATCATTTTCTATTGCAACTTGTGATAATTCTTCTTCTACATTATCACAATAACTTGAAGTTAATGAGGCTATATTCATACCATTAAAGAAAACGCTTTTAATTGTTCTTATATCATAATTAATTAAATCTTTTTTAATAAAGTAAATAAAATATGCAAATAATTTTACTATCTGGATTAGTTCTATTTTACCGTTTTTTACATCTTCCAATGTTTCTTCAATAACACCGTTAAATTGGTCATCTGGTATTTTCCAGTATTCTTCTGTAAGCAATCTCTTATATCCAGGTAATTGGCTAGTATCAATGGTATTACGTATAACTTCCATATTTTCTTTAAATACTTTCATATCAAAAATACGTGTACGCACATAAATTTCAATAAATTTAAAGAAACGATATTCTGCCTTGAAGTTATAGTAATAGTTATTATCAAATTCTTTTATATAAAACTGCCTATTATCCATAAATACCCTTGAGGATACCAAAATAGCTTTGTATTCTTCATTGCTATTAATATTTACAAACTTATCTTTTGTAATTTTTCCAGCTTTTATTTCAAAAGAAATTGCAATTGTAAAAATAAGCATAGTTTGCAATATTCTATGATTTGTGTTTGGATATGACTTTGATACCATATCAAAAACTTTTTTAAAATCATTTAAAGCATGTTTTAAAATACGTAAGTTTCTAGTTCCACTTTTATTAAATGTAGAAGTAATTAGATTAGTATTTTCACGCAAAAATCTTATTAAATCTGGATAGTTTTCATATCTCATTAAAAGTCCATTTATAATATAATTAAATTCTGGCGCATATTCAAATGTCTCACCAATTAATTTTTCCTTAATTCTTTCATAATCATTAGCCTTGTCAAAAACATATTCTATTGTATCTCTAATTCTTTCTACCATTGGCTTATCTGTTTTCATTGTTAATTCATTTTGTTTATCCAATAGATAAGTTGCTATAAATGTTTTCATCTCTAAATTGCTACTTTTTAATTTTGTTGATAATTCTTTTTCATTACATATTATTATTGTTTTTATATGGTCATGTTCTACGAAATTATTTATATATCCTAATATATCTATAACATCTACATTTGCTCTTTCTAAGTCATC
>CALXVE010000070.1 GCA_944391885.1 uncultured Clostridia bacterium
ACTATTCCATCTATTTTGCCATTTTCTTCTTTTATTTTTGTAAATACTTCTTTTACAAGTTCATCTTCTGAAGCATCATTTAACACATACGCCTTGCTATCTTTAAATTCACTAATTAATTCTTCTATTTTTTCTCTATTGTCTTCCCCCATGTATGTAAAAATTAATTTTGCACCGTTTTCGTAAGCAGATTTTGCTATTCCATAAGCAATGCTCCACTTGTTCCTTATTCCCATAATTAATATTTTTTTATTTTCTAATAACATTTTGCACCTCCATATACTCTCCCATATTTCTAAATTTTTCATACCTATTTTCTACAATTTCTTTTTCGCTAAAATTGCTTAGTTCTGATATTGTTTTAATAATTTCTTTTTTTAAGCTATTTGCAACTTTTTTAAAGCTTTCCCCGTCATCTCTTGCAGGCTCTTTTATTATTTTATCTATAACTTTTAAGTTATATAAATCTTCTGCTGTTAGTTTCATTTTTTCTGCCGCCTCTTTATACCTACTAGAGTCCTTCCACAAAATACTGCTATATCCTTCTGGCGAAAGAATTGAATATATTGCATTTTCTAACATAAAGACTTTGTTTGCAACCCCTATTGCTAAAGCGCCACCACTTGAACCTTCGCCTATTACTATTGCAATTACTGGAACTTTTAATTTTGCCATCTCAAACATTGATTTTGCAATTGCCTCGCCTTGGCCTCTTTCTTCTGCACCAATTCCTGGGTATGCCCCTTTGGTGTCTATAAATGTAATTACAGGTCTTTTAAATTTTTCTGCTTGGTGCATAAATCTTATGGCTTTTCTATAGCTTTCTGGGTTTGGCATACCAAAGTTTCTTTCTATGTTTTCCTTGGTTGTTCTTCCCTTTTGCTCTGCAATTATTGTAAAATTTTGCCCTTTTATACTTGCTAATCCACAAACTATTGCTCTATCATCTTTAAAATTTCTATCTCCATGTAATTCCATAAAGTCATCAAATATTGCTTCAATATAGTCAAGCGAAGTTTTTCGTTTTGGATTTCTTGCTATTTCTACTTTTTCCCATGCTGTAAGCTTTTTATTTGCCATTTACTCACATCCTTTCTAATTCGCAATTTTACTAAATTTGACTAGAAAATTTATAATGTATACTTATTGCTAAGCCTATTAACTTTTAAATAAGATTTGCAGACTTCAAAATTATAATTATTTTATAGGCTTGCTACTTTCATGAAATTTAATTAACTTATATAATGTATTTTTTAAATCTTTTCTCTCAACTATTTTATCTATAAATCCATGTTCTAACAAAAATTCAGCGGTTTGAAAACCTTCTGGAAGCGATTCGCCAATTGTTTGCTCTATTACTCTTTGACCTGCAAACCCTATCATTGCATGTGGTTCAGCAAGAACAATATCACCCAAGCTTGCAAATGATGCGGTAACTCCACCATATGTAGGGTCTGTTAATACAGAAATGTATAAAAGGCCTGCCTCATCTAGCTTTGTTAAAGCAGAGGTTGTTTTTGCCATTTGCATTAGTGAAATAATTCCTTCTTGCATCCTTGCTCCACCAGATACAGAAAAGATTATAAGTGGAAGTTTTTGTTCAATTGCCTGTTCTATTGCATATGTTATTTTTTCTCCAACTACAATTCCCATACTTCCCATTAAAAATCCGCTATCCATTACACATATTACAACTTTTTCTCCATTTATATTACCAGTACCACAGCTAACAGCTTCATCTAGCCCTGTTTTTTCTCTTAATAATTTAAGCTTTTTAGGGTAATCTTCAAGTTCTAATGGATTTGTAGTTTCAATATTTATATTAAATCTTTTATATGTACCTTCATCTATAATTAATTCAAGCCTTTTGCCAATATGCATTCTAAAATAGTGACCACAATTAGGGCAAATATTTAAGTTTTCTCTAACTTTTTCCTTATATATAATTTCTTTGCAATTATCACATTTCACCCATTTTCCTATTGGTATATCAACATTGGATTTTTTTGCTTTTACATTTTGGGCTTCTCTTTTTTTAATCTTATCAACAATCATTTTTTCACTCCGGTTATATTTCTTTTTCAATAAATGAGGTGTCAAAACTGCCTCTAATAAAATTCGGATTTTTTATTATATCAAAAAGAAAATCTCTATTTGTATCTACACCATCAATTACTAGTTCTTCTAGCGCTCTTTTCATTTTTGCAATAGCCTCATTACGTGTTGCACCATGTGTTATAATCTTAGCAATCATAGAATCGTAATTTGGTGGTATTGTGTAACCATTATATATTGCAGTATCTACCCTTACACCATTTCCACCTGGTAAATTTATTTCTTTAATTGTTCCTGGGCATGGCATAAAGTTTTTGCTTGGGTTTTCAGCATTTATTCTGCACTCAATTGCATGACCTCTAAATTCTATATCCTTTTGTTTAAATTTTAGTTCTTCGCCTGCTGCAATTCTTATTTGCTCTTTTACAATATCTATTCCAGTTCTCATTTCTGTTATTGGGTGTTCTACTTGAATTCTTGTATTCATTTCCATAAAATAAAAGTTTTTATCACTATCCACTAAGAACTCCACAGTACCACAGCTAGTGTAACCTGCTACTTTTGCAGCTTTTACTGCAGCCATACCCATTTTGTTTCTTAGTTTTTCGTCAATTGCTGTTGATGGTGTTTCTTCTATTATTTTTTGATGTTTTCTTTGTATAGAGCAATCTCTTTCTCCTAAATGCACTATATTTCCATGTTCATCTGCTAATATTTGAATTTCGACATGTCTAGGATTTTTTATAAATTTTTCTATGTATATTTCATCATCATTAAAAGACATTTTTGCTTCTTGTTTTACTATTTTGTAATTTGTTTCTAGTTCACTGCTGTTGTTTACTATTCTAATTCCTTTTCCACCGCCACCTGCTGCAGCTTTTATCATAACAGGATAGCCTATTTTTTCTGCAATTAATATTGCATCTTTTAAGCCTTTTATGCTACCGCTCGAACCTGGAATTACTGGCACTCCAGCTTTTTTCATAAGTTCTTTGCTATTTGATTTATTTCCAAGTAAGTCTATTACTTTAGAACTTGGTCCTATAAATTTTATGTTTGATTCTTCACATATTTTAGCAAATTCAGCATTTTCTGATAAAAAGCCAAACCCTGGGTGAATTGTATCAGCTCCTGTTATACAGGTTGCTTCTATTATGTTTTTTATATTTAAGTAACTTCTTGCAGACGGTGCTGGTCCTATACACACTGCTTCATCTGCTAAACGGGTATGTAGTGCGTCTTTGTCAGCCTCAGAATATACTGCAACTGTTTTTATGTTCATTTCTTTGCATGCTCTTATAATTCTAACTGCAATCTCTCCACGATTTGCAATTAATATTTTATTCATTTTTTCTTCTCACCTCTAACTTCTAACCTCTAACCTCTA
>CALXVE010000071.1 GCA_944391885.1 uncultured Clostridia bacterium
GACGGATTTTTCTTATGTTTTTACTTGAAAAGCATACTATTATTTGTTTTTATTATATGTTAAATTTCGTTTTGATTCAATATTGTTACAAAAATGTTATATAATTGTAATATTGTTGTAATATTTTGTTGTGCTATTTAATAGCATTTTAATATTTCTTTAATTATAATATTTTATAATTTATGGAATATAAATTAATAAATAATAGCATTTCTCAAAAATTATTTGTCAAAAACTATTGAAAAAATTGTAGAATATTGTATAATTATGTTATAGTAAAATTTAAGGAGGATATTATTATGTTCTGTAAACAATGTGGAAAACCAATTGATGATGGTCAAGATCTTTGTGAAGATTGCAAAAAAGCACAAGGTGCAAATACACAAGAAACTGCCCAAACAGTTAATGTAAATGCTAACCAAGGAAATGCAAATACTAACACAAATACTAATGTAAATCCACAAGCTAAATCTAAGTTAGCAGCTGGATTATTAGGTATATTCTTAGGTTCTCTAGGAGTTCATAACTTCTATCTAGGATACATTGGAAAAGCAGTAGCTCAATTATTAATTACTGTTTTGAGTTGCTTTACATTATCTTTTGCTTCTGGAATTTGGGGATTAATTGAAGGTATATTAATCTTAACAGGAAGCATTAATGTTGATGGTAACGGAAATCCATTAAGAGATTAAAAATATGAATAGGCTAAAAAGTGGATTAATATTAATTGTTTTAATTTCATTTTTGGCTTTTGTAGCAATAATGCCAGTATCATGTGTTTTTCACACTATTACTGGCATTTATTGTCCTGCTTGCGGTATAACAAGGGCTTTTATTAATATTCTACATTTCGATTTATTAGAAGCATGCTACCAAAATATATTAAGTATACCTGTTTTTATATTTTTAATTTTTTCCATTTTTATGCTTATAAAAGATTTTGTGCAAAATCGTTTTTCATATATTCCTAATTTACTATCTTTTTTTGAAAAATATGTTATCTTAATTTTAGTTTTATTAATTATCAGCTTTATATTTAATAACTTAAAATAAAAAAGAAAAAAGAACTTCTAATATTTATATTAAAAGTTCTTTATTTTTTATGCAACTATTAAATATATATAATAGCTTATACAAGCTGCTCCTGAAAGAATAATTGCTCCCACTTCTAATGCTCTAGAATCTTTTTTAGTTGGATCTTTTAATTCTTTTTTATCTTTATAATAAGCTGAAATAACCGCAATTATAATACCAGCTATAGCTATTATAAATGATGGAAATTTAAGACTTTCAGCAAATGTCATTAAAGATCCTACAATACTTACAGCAAATGCGATAAGACCTAACATTTTCTATTCCTCCTTCATTTGTAAATTCATTTGCATTATATCATTGCATAATTTCTTTTGCAATATTTTTTGACAAATATTTCAAAAGTTTTTTGGCGGAGTGAGTGGGATTCGAACCCACGGCCCCCAAAATGAAGGTACTGCAGTTCCAGTGCAGCTCGTTATGACCACTTCGATATCACTCCATGTTAAGAGGCTTTAAGCCCCTTTAAATTATTTTTTTCTTCTTAAAATCCATCCACTTTCTGCATTAATTGGTAATTCGATTAAAACAGTCTGTCCCGCTTTTCCTGGGTTTACAGTTTGTATGCTTTCATTTGTTTCTGTATCCCATAGTTTTTCAATTTCAAAACTAACTGTTTCAATTTTTTCAGGAATTAAAATTTCCATTGTATCTCCAACTGTTAGTTTATTTCTTATTTCTATAATGTATTTGCCATTTTTGTTTTTCTCTAAAACTTTTCCCCCAAATTCATAATCTAGGTTATATTGCTTTCCTTCATATTCTTGAAAATCTTTATTATCCCTATCATTAAAGTAAAATGTAGTTAGTCCCCTTGTTTTGGTTTTTTCTAGTTCTTTTAAATATTTTGTATAATCATAATTTTCAGGTTCTTCCATATAATCATCTATTGCATTTCTATATGCATTTACAACAGATGCCAAATAATATTCTGTTTTTAGCCTTCCTTCAATTTTTAAGCTATCCACTCCCATTTCAATAATTTCTGGAATTTCTTTAATCAAGCATAAATCTTTAGAAGAAAAGATATATGTGCCATTTTTGTCATGCTCTACAGGCATTAAGTTACCTGGGTTATTGTGTTCTTCTACATAAACATTATATGCCCATCTGCAACTTTGCGCACAATCACCTAAATTTGCACTTCTACTAGCCAAAAAGTCGCTTAAAAAGCATCTGCCAGAATAGCCAAAACAAATTGCACCATGCACAAATATTTCCACCTCTAATTCTGGTACTTTATTTTTAATAATTTCTTTTATTTGCTCTTTGTTTAATTCCCTTCCTAATATTACTCTTTTTGCACCGTTTTTCTGCCAAAAGTTGGCAGAGTGGTAACTTACTGTATTTGCCTGGGTACTAACATGAATATCCACACTTGGCGCATATTCCTTTAAAATCTCAATAACTCCGCCATCTGAAGCAATTATTGCATCAACATGTAAATCTTCTAGCATTTGTGCCTGTTTTTTAATCTCTTCATAGTAACTATCCCAAGCATAAATATTAATTGCTGCATATACTTTTTTGCCTATGCTATGTGCATATTTAATTGTTTTTGCTAAGTCATCATCATCAACCTCTGCTCTACTTCTTAAAGATAAACTTCCTGTACCACAATAAACTGCATCTGCTCCATATAAAAATGCTGTTTTTGCTTTTTCAAACGAACCTGCTGGTGCTAATAATTCTGGTTTTTTCATAATATTTCTATCCTTTCATATATCTTAAAATCCAATTTCTCCATATTTCATTTCTTCTTTTTGTGAATCATCATACTGGTATTGCTCTATTACCCTTTGTTTTAAATCTTCTACTCTTTCTCTCTCTGGAAGACTCACATTAGGGTAAACTGGCTCTAATACCCTAGCATGTATGCATTTCTTTTTCTTATATAAGCTAAAAATTCCCTCTGGTTCTTCAAACTCATATGATATTGGAATAATGGGAACATTTGCCTCTACTGCCATTTGAAATGCACCTTTTTTAAATTCTCGTATTTTTTCATAATATGGCCACAATGCACCTTCTGGATAAATATGTATTGTTTTGCCTTCTTTTAAGGCATTTTCCAACTCGTTTTTCCATCTTACTTTTTGTGATTGTTTATTTGGAATAGGTATTGCATATAAAAGTCTAATCAAATGCCTAATAACTGGTATTTTAAAATTACTTGCCAAACTTACAAAATATGTTCTTGTTGGGTAATTTACAAGTGCGTTCATTGTGCAATCCATTGGATGAACATGGTTTTAAATTGTAATTTTCCCATCTTCCGCGTGGCTTATATTTTGCCCGTCTTCAATTTTAAATCCGAATAGAACGTTGTTTAAAATCA
>CALXVE010000072.1 GCA_944391885.1 uncultured Clostridia bacterium
TATTTATTTTTTATTTTATTTTATTTTTTATTTTCCAAATTCTAATTTCTAATTTCTAACTTCCAACCTCTAGCCTCTAACTTCTAACCTCCAACCTCTAGCCTAATATTCAAAAATGAAAATAAAATTGAAATTATTTCTTTTTTATTATTAAAATCTGTAACAATATTTCCACACCTTGCTAAGCAATCTTTTATTTTAAAATATTTATCATTTAAATCCTCTATAGCATAATCATCAAAATTTATAATTTCTTTATTTTCATTTTTATATTTTAAAATAATATAAAAATTTTTAGATGATGATTTTTTACTATGATTTAAATTTTTTATATATTGGATATATTTTTTAGAAATTTCTTGAATATAATCTTTTTCATTAATTGCGTTTTTATTAATTGCTTTTATATGTTTGCTTAAATCTTCTTTATTGCTCTGAATTAATATTTGAAAATTAAAATTACAGGTTTTTAGAAATAATTTATATGAATTTAAAATAGCTTCTTTTTCTAATTCAGATTTTAAATTAAAATTAATTGGTTTTATTTTAATTATTTTTATATAAGTATTATCTTTTAATTTAATAATTCCATTATCTAATATTTTTTGAAATGGTAGCCAATCCTGAACTGATTTATTTTTTTGTTTTTTCATGCTCCTCCTTTTTTTACTTTCAAGTTGAAATTTAAAAGAATTAAAACTTTTGATTTTAAAATATTTATGAATAAATTCTTTTGGGCGACCAAAGGTCGCCCCTTAAATGATATAATTATTTTACAATTTTTGGCAAATAATGTCAAGAAAAATCGTATGACAAAATTCGACAAAATATGACATCTAAATATCCAAATTCCTTACATATTTTGCATTATCTTCTATGAATTTTCTTCTTGGCTCAATTTCATCTCCCATAAGTAAAGTAAATATTGCATCTGCTTTCATTGCATCATCCATAGTTACTTTTATTAAAATACGTTTTTCTGGGTCCATTGTAGTTTCCCATAATTGTTCAGGGTTCATTTCTCCAAGACCTTTATATCTTTGAATTCCAACTTGGTCTCTTGCAATTCCTTTTTCTTCTAAATCCTTAAAAGCTTTTGCCAAATCTTCATCTGTATAGCAATATATATCTTCCATACCTTTTTTTGATAATTTATAAAGTGGTGGTTGTGCTAAATATACATTTCCATTTTCAATTAAAGGTCTCATATATCTAAAGAAAAATGTTAATAATAATGTTCTAATGTGTGCACCATCAACATCAGCATCTGCCATTATAATTACTTTTCCATAGCGAATTTTGCTAATATCAAAATCTTTTCCAATTCCTGCACCTACTGCTAAAATAACTGGTTGTAATTTATCATTATTATAAATCTTATCAGCTCTAGATTTTTCTACATTAAGCATTTTTCCCCAAAGTGGAAGTATTGCTTGAAACTTCCTATCTCTACCTTGCTTTGCACTACCACCTGCAGAATCTCCCTCTACTATGTATACCTCGCACTCTTCAGGCACCTTACTACTACAGTCTGCTAATTTTCCTGGTAAAGTAGAAGTCTCTAATGCACTTTTTCTTCTTACTAATTCCCTAGCTTTTCTTGCAGCTTCCCTAGCACGTGATGCATTAATACATTTTTCCAAAATAGCTTTTCCTACTGACGGATTTTCTTCTAAAAATGTTGATAAAGCTTCATTTACTAAACTTGCAACAATTCCAGAAACATTACTATTTCCTAGCTTTGTTTTTGTTTGACCCTCAAATTGAGGCTCTTTAACTTTTACAGAAACAACAGCTGTAATACCTTCACGAATATCTTCACCCAATAGATTAGGATCTTTTTCTTTTATTAAATTATGGCTTCTTGCATAATCATTAAATGCCTTAGTTAGACCTCTTTTAAATCCTTCTAAGTGTGTTCCACCTTCTATGGTATTAATATTATTAACAAAACTATAAATATTTTCTGAATATGCTGTTGTATATTGAAAAGCTATTTCAACTGGTACTTCCCCATCTTTTTCAATATAAATTGGTTTATCATGTATTTTTTCTTTGTTTTTATTTAAATATTCTACAAATGAATTTAATCCACCTTCAAAATGGAATTCAGCTTTTTTAATATTTTCTGGGTCTCTTACATCTTGAATATTGATTTTTAAGCCTTTTGTTAAAAACGCAATTTCCCTAAATCTAGTTTCCAATGTTTCATATTCATAATCCAAAGTTTCAAAAATTGTGCTATCTGCTAAAAATCTAACTTTTGTACCAGTTTTATCAGAATCACCTATTCTTGTTAAAGGTTCAACAGTTTTTCCCCTTTGGAATTTCATTTCAAAAATTCCTCCATCTCTTTGAATAGTTACCTCAGTCCACTCTGATAAAGCATTAACAACAGATGCACCAACTCCGTGAAGACCACCAGATACCTTGTATCCACTATCTCCACCAAATTTTCCACCTGCATGTAATTTAGTATACACAGTTTCTGCCGCAGATATTTTGGTTTTTGGGTGAATATCAACAGGAATTCCCCTACCATTATCTTCAACACATATAATATTACCTGGCTGAATTTCTATATTAATTTGTGTACAATATCCTGCTAAAGCTTCATCAACACAGTTATCAACAATTTCATATACTAAATGATGCAATCCTCTAACAGAAACACTACCAATATACATACCTGGTCTTTTTCTAACAGCTTCTAATCCTTCTAATACTTGAATTTGATCTGCACTATACTCATGCTCAAATTTTTCCATTTTGTACCTCCAAACTCTATTTATTAAAATATTTATTCTTTACATATCTTACCATCATTAACATAGAATATTTTTGTATTTTCCAAATCCATTTTATCAGTACAAGTAATAATAACTTGTGTATTTTTAATATACTTTAAAAAATTTTTTCTTCTTACTTCGTCTAATTCAGACATAAAATCATCTAATAATAAAATTGGGTACTCCCCTATTTCATCATAAATAACATATAATTCTGCTAATTTTAAAGTAAGAATTGAAGTCCTATGCTGACCTTGTGAGCCATAAATCAAAACCTCTTTATCATTTATAAAAGCTTTAAAATCATCACGATGAATTCCCTTAGTTGTAAAACCTTTAATTATATCTAATTTTCTTCTTTGCTTTAATAAACTTAAATATTTTGCTTTATTATCACAATCAGAAACATATTCCAAATTTAATATTTCTTTTTCATTTGTAATTTGCGGATGAATTAATTTTATTTTTTCTTTTAATTTTTCAATAAATTCATTTCTATATTTCCAAACTAAAACTGCATAATCTGCCAATTTTTCATCCCAAATTTCTAGCATTTCTTCTGATTTATTTTCATCTTTAATTTGTCTTAAATAATTATTTCTCT
>CALXVE010000073.1 GCA_944391885.1 uncultured Clostridia bacterium
TGACAGAAACAGCATTAACAGAGGCACACCAATACGGAAGTACAGCACAATACGGCAACCAAGTAAGTAGCGCATATACAAGTGATAAAAAATATCCAGTAATATATGCACAAGAAAAATTATCAGTAATAAATGAAACTAAGCAAGAAACAGGCTTAGATTTAAGCGAGCAAACAAGATTAATAGAAAGGTCAGAAGGAACATCTAGCACAAGTTCTATCGGATCTATAACAACAGCTACAAGTATACAGCCATACCAAACATATTGGACTAAAAACGCAACATTTATGCAAACAGCATTTAAAGAATACAAAACTGGAAACAGTTATTATAGCCTATTCATGCCAAACGGAATAAGCACAACTTATTGGATGGCTTCGCGCTGTATCCATGCGAATTCGAGCTTTTGCTTTTTCTTTGTGAGCTATGTAGACTCGGGCGGCGTGGGCGGTTTCGGTATGTACTACTCGAACGGCAGCGCCACCAGCATTTCGCGTGCCTTGTTCCCCGTAATAACTCTAAGCTCTGAACTCATAGAAGGAAATGCATCATCAGGGTTTAGCATTAATTAAATTAGGAGTAGTCTCTTAAACAGCAACATAAAACTGGGCCCAGCCCGGCCCCCGTGGACGGATAGGGCTAATATATTTAAGATAATAGACAAGACTATCTTGTCGGATACTTATTAAGGAGTCAAAATGGCAACGGAAAATGTAGTAAAAGCAATGAAATTTGTACATGAACATTGTGTGATATTGGTAAAAATAGGTAATTTCTATAGTGCATATGCAGAGGATGCATACATAATTTCCTATCTTTTTAAATATAAAATAAGAGAGAAAAACAATATATCTTTTTGTAGTTTTCCAGAAATGTCTCTGAATAAAATTGAGAGTAGTTTAGAAAAAAATAAAATAGACTATATAGTTGTAAGCAAAAGAAATAATTATGAGGAAGAACAGAAGGTAATTATTAAACAGGATAATAATTATATAAAAATTTTAGAAAAGGCGAAAAAATCTGTGCAACTAATGCTGAGAATACAAAAAATATATGATATTTTAATAGAGCAAAGAGATAATCAAGATTTTATAGAAAAGCTATTAAAAATAGAAAGTGTATTAAAGAAAAATGAAGGAAGAAAAATTTAAAGCAATTCAATTTATTAGAGAATTAATAATTTATTTAGATAGCATGTTAGAAAATTTTCCTAAGAAGGACTTAGAGATTAGTAGAGCTATTAAGGAAGAAGGCTATAAAATGCTTAAATTAGGATATTTAGCTAATGTAGCAACAGATTTAAAGGAAAGAAAGCAAAATTTGGAAAAAATTATAGTACAAATTAAGTTATTAGATTTTTTTGTAAATATGTCATATGATAAGAGGATAATAAATCAAAAGAAGTATTTAAAAATAGGACAAAAATTAGATGATATTGTAAGGTATGTTACAGGATGGTTAAATGCTACTATAGAAACTGCCAAGAGTAATAATTAGGGCATAATTGATGGATGGCTTCGCGCTGTGTCAATACGAATTCGAGCAATTGCAATTTCAATGTGAGCAATGTGAACTCGGGCAACGTGAACGGTAACAATATGTACAACTCGAACGACAACACCAACAACAATTCGCGTGCTTTGTTCCCCGTAGCTTCTATATCACTGTGGTTATATAATTAAAATATTATATAAGGGAAGAATAGAAACAAATTGTGTCCTTTTATTCTATTCTAGGATAGAATAATAAAACTTAATCAGATGATAGCACTTGTTAGTAGAAATATCGAAAGGGAGTTGCTATCTACAACTGATTTTTAAAATTATTATTAAGTGAACATATGTGGGTAGTGGCTTTTATAGCACATGATAGTACTTACCAAGCTTCTCAATTGAAGCTTTTTTTTATTATAAAGTTTTAGCTTATATTTAATATTCCTTTTGACATTTCTATATTT
This sequence comes from uncultured Clostridia bacterium, assembly GCA_944391885.1. Lineage (GTDB taxonomy): Bacteria > Bacillota > Clostridia > TANB77 > CAG-508 > CAG-273. The sequence goes on from CALXVE010000073.1 coordinate 1,958, forward strand.
ACTCCTATTTCCTTTACGATTCAAACCAAGAAATAAAAAATTGTCATTTGAACTATATATTCTACTTTTTTTATTTAAAGTTAATCTTTCTTTTCCTAAAAATTCTTTGATTTGTTCAAAGCAATATTGTAAATATTTTTTTGATGGATGAAACAGCAAAAAATCATCTTGATATCTTAAAAAATATTTGATTTTTAAAAATTCTTTTATAAAATGGTCTAAATCATTTAAATAAAAAATTGCCAATACTTGATTAGTCATAGAGCCTATTCCTAAACCAGGAGAATAACTATCTATAATATCAAAAATAATTTTCATGGCATCTTTATCTTTTAACTTTTTTTGCAATTTATTTTTTAAGATATCATGATCAATACTTGCGAAAAATTTACTAATATCGCACTTTAAAATATAATATTTTTGATACTTTATTTTACATAGTGTATGAAATTTATTAACAAGTCTAATTCCTTCACTGGTCCCTAAGCCCTTTCTACTAGCTACATTAACATCTAAAAGGCAAGGAAGTATTACTGGATATAGTATATATCTGGCAACTAAATGATTTATTACCTTGTCCTGCATGTTTTGACTTACAATTTTTCGTTCTTTTGGCTCATAAATAGTAAATGTATTGTATGGGCTTGGCATATAAGATTGGTTTAGTGGACGGAATAAAATTAAAAAAAACTAATTAAGAAAATGAAACATCAAATTTCTTGACTAGTTCTTATTATTATTTAAAATCATTTACATTTTTAAAAAAATCTGAAATAGGTCTATCAAAAACTATAGAAAAAGCTAATAATTCAAAATCTTTTACAGAACGTTTATTGTGCTCAATTGAGTAAATATCAGCTTTGTATAGTTGAAGACCTAATAATTCTAGTTTTTCGCATAATACACGTTGAGAGTAACCGCTTTCTAATCTAAATTGTTTAAAATTTTCAGAAATTACATTTGATTTATTATTCAATTTTCTGCTACCGCTCATAATTTCAGCTCCCTATAATTTTATATTATTTTACAACAAAATCATATCAGTAAAGGCAATACTATATTGCCTCTACACTTTTTTTATAAAATTTTAAATAAATGCAATATTTCTGAATTATAATGTGTATATTTGCAAAATCATTATGTGTAAAATAATTTATAAGTTTAGATTAACTTATAAATCACCAAAATAATATAATTTTATTTACAAAATATCAAGATAGTTATTAGATTTATACGAAAAATATTGTATATTTAATATTAATTTAAAAAATTATTTTATATTAATTGTAAAAATAAATAATTAAATATATTGTTGGGGACGGGTCCCAGTCACCCTAAATAGGGTGACTTAGGGACGCATCTGCTAACCTTTAATTGACAGCAACTT
>CALXVE010000074.1 GCA_944391885.1 uncultured Clostridia bacterium
AAGTGCAGTCCGCGCAGGCGGAGCGTTAGCGTAGTTCTAGAGCCTTCCAACCACTTTACCCATGTCAAAAATATTTTTAATATTTTTGACATGTGGACGGAAGGCGACAGCAAGGACCAACGTTATAATACAATTGTGAGGATATATAGTTACAGAAAAAAATTTTCCCAAAAATCTCCGCCTGTTCTGATAAATGGTTCAAAAATTAATCATCAGAATAATCAATTTGCTTGACATGGGGCATGATGCGTGAGATAATAAGTACTGTGAGGTAATTAAGATGGAAATTAAAAGAAAAAAAGCAGCTATAGAGGCAATACTTTTTGCAGCGGGTAGAGAGGTAAAAATAGTAGAATTAATGTCTGCATTAGAGCTAAGTTCAGAAGAAATAATAAATGCTGTAGAAAGTATGAAATTAGATTATGAAAAAGAGAATAGAGGGCTTCAAATTATAAATGTTGGTGAAGCCTATCAGTTGTGTACCAAAAAAGAATATTATGAAGATATATGTAACATATTTGATAAAAGGAGTAAACCAAATTTATCACAGGCAGCACTAGAAACACTAGCAATTATTGCATATAATCCTAGAATAACAAGGGCAGAAATTGAGTCAATCCGTGGTGTTAATTCTGATGGAACAATATATAAGTTGCTAGACTATAATTTAATTGAAGAAACAGGAAAATTAGATGCTCCAGGTAAGCCTGGTACATATGGTGTTACTTCTGAATTTTTAAGGATATTTGGCTTTAGTAATTTAAATGAATTGCCAGAACTACCAAGATATAAATTGGATGAAAATCAGCAAATTGTTATAGATGATATTATGGAAGAAAATGCAGAAGAGGCTCCAATGCCCGAAAGGGAAGAGGAAAATGCAAAAAACGAATAATGAAAAAGGAAAGTAGTTTGAAAAATTTGACTATTTAAACCTTTGAACAATTTGGAAAGGAACGAGGTTGAATATGAGTAATCAAAAAGAATTTGTAAAAGAAATTACTAATATAGAAGAAGATTTTGCTAAATGGTATACAGATATTGTAATTAAAGCAGATTTAGCAGATTATACAGATACAAAAGGTTGTATTGCAATAAAACCATATGGATATGCAATTTGGGAAAATATACAAAAATATACTGATGATTTATTTAAAAAAGCTGGAGTGCAAAATGTATATATGCCAGTTTTAATTCCAGAAAACTTATTACAAAAAGAAAAAGACCATGTGGAAGGCTTTGCACCAGAAGTAGCTTGGGTAACACAAGGTGGCGGAGAAGAATTAGAAGAAAAACTATGTATACGCCCAACTTCAGAAACAATGTTTTCAAATCTATATTCAAAATGGTTAAGTTCATGGAGAGACTTACCAATGGTATATAACCAATGGTGTAATGTACTAAGATGGGAAAAAGAAACAAGACCATTTTTGCGTTCTAGGGAATTTTTGTGGCAAGAAGGTCATACAATTCATGAAAGCAAAGAAGAGGCAATGAAAAGAACCATACAAATGCTAAATATCTATGAAAGTGTAATTCAAGATTTACTTGCTATTCCTGTCATAAAAGGTGAAAAAACACCAAGTGAAAAATTTGCAGGAGCAGATAATACATACACTGTAGAAACAATGATGCATGATGGTAGGGCACTTCAATCAGGAACTTCACACTATTTTGGTCAAAACTTTACTAAACCATTTGAAGTTAAATTCCAAAACAAAGAAGGAAAAGAAGAATATGCATATCAGACTTCTTGGGGAATTAGTACAAGGTTAATTGGTGGAGTTATTATGGCACATGGTGATAATAGAGGTTTAAAATTACCACCAAGAGTAGCACCAATTCAAGTTGTAATAGTACCAATAGCTGCACATAAAGAAGGTGTAACAGAAAAAGCACAGGAAATATATAATGAACTTTCTGAAAATTATAGAGTAAAACTAGATTTAAGGGACAATTACTCTACTGGATACAAATTTAATGACTGGGAAATGAGAGGTGTGCCAGTACGTATAGAAATGGGACCAAGAGACCTAGAAAATGGAGTTTGTGTGCTAGTAAGGAGAGATACATTAGAAAAACAGGAAGTAAAATTGGAAGAGTTATCACATGAATTAGGACTATTATTAGAAGATATCCAATCAAATATGTTTGAAGATTGCAAAAAAAGGATGAAAGAAAAAACAACTACTGCAACAACTATGGAAGAATTTGAAAAAAATATGAACGAAAATCAAGGATTTATTAAAGCAATGTGGTGTGGAGATGAAGCTTGTGAAGATAAAATAAGAGAATTAACAGGTGCAAAATCAAGATGTATACCATTTGAGCAAGAACATATTTCAGATACTTGTGTATGTTGTGGCAAAAAAGCAGATAAAATGGTTATATGGGGTAGACAATATTAAAAGCCTTTATAGCTTAAAAATATGGGGAGTTGAAGACAGTGAAACTAACACAAGATGGTGAAGTTTTAGCAGAAAACAAAGTTTTAATTTTATACATTTTAAATAAGTTAAATGAACCTATTACAAATGATGCATTATTAAGATTAGTTCTTTCTGTTATGGATATGAATTATTTCTATTTTCAACAATTTTTATTAGATTTATTAGATAATAAATATATTGCTTGCTTTGAGCAAGAAGAAAAAAATGTATATTTGATTACAGAAAAGGGCAAAGAGACACTTAAATTAACAAGTAATATTT
>CALXVE010000075.1 GCA_944391885.1 uncultured Clostridia bacterium
GCTTTTGTTTGCCATTCTGTGGAAGAAGGCTGGAAAAATCAAACTGAAATCATTAAGACATGCTTTGACTCTATCGAAGGTGATGAACCTATTGCAAGCATTTCTATCGGAACTGGGTTAGTCGGTATGTTAAGTGGTGCAGATTTCGGACAGATAAAAGATGGTATGGAACTTTCTGAAAAAGAAATCATCCTATATTAATTTATCTGGCAAAACCTTATGCAAAGGCTATGGATTAACTTCCATAGTCTTTTTGCTATTCAATTAATAAAATTTAATAAAAATTATAAATTAGCAACTAGAATCTTTTCTTATATTTTAGAGAATTGCAGCACCTCTATAAAAGTGCTAGGTGTAATGAGCCGATGCTATAAAGTTCATTCGTATTCGTGTAAACAGTCTATTTATACAAAATGCGTGAGTGAGATTTTAGAACACAGACTCACAATAATAAAAGAGTATTGGGAGGCAAAACTTGAAATGGATTTGTAATTGTAAAAAGTTTGGACAAGTATGAACAATAACATAGAAATATGTTAGCAATTACAGTAGTTTTACTACATACTAGACTACCTATGACCGAAAGCGACCGACTGACGGTTTCTACAATATTAGGTGTAATAATCCTTTTTTTCGCTCAATGGGATTATTGCACCTATTTCTCTCTTGCTCCCTCCCTCTGGTTTCCAGTTGTTAAAGTTTAATATAAAAATATATAGATAAATTTTTAAGATAATTTAACTAATCCTACATATAGTAATACAGTTATTTCTGTGCGAAATTGATGTCCAATGTTGGCGTATCGCCGATATTGGATGTCAATTTCCTTGACCTGAACTGACAAAAAATTTATATGAATATATAAAATTTTTGTCAGTATGCGTGGAAGTTTGAAACCGAGCTAGGTTTCATAGAGTTAAGAAAAAATTTGAAAAATATTTTTCTTGACTCTTTTTTCAATAAATTACTAAAAGTAAATTTATTGAAAACATAAAAAATTCACTTGGTGTATTTTTTATGCAAAGGGTTGTAGGGAAAAATCTTTTCCCTGCCACACTAACACTTTTTGCTAATAGCAAGAAAAGTGTTGTAGTGTGTTACAAGACAATTGAAAAATCATAATAAACAGCTTTAGTATCTATGTCTTTTCAAAATCAAGTGAGGAGGTCTTTATTTATGAGTTACGCAATAATAAGAAATGAAAAATATAAAATAGATAATTTAAAGGGAATATATCGCCATAATGAAAGAAAAAATAAAAATTATTCTAATAAAAATATAGATATTACAAAATCATATCTAAATTATTCTATAAAATCTCCTCAATATAGTTATGAAAAAGAGTTTGATATAATCAAAGAAAAATACAATCTTAAGGGACAAATAAAAAACGTTAGTAATATTGTTTGTGAATACATAATAACATCAGATAAGGAATTTTTTGAATCCATTGGAGAAAAAGAAACTAAAAGATATTTTGAAACAGCCTATAAATTTGTATGTGAATATAAAAACTTAGGAGAACAATATATTTTATCTGCGAATGTTCATATGGATGAAAACACACCACATCTACATTTGGTTTTTATTCCTGTAGTTCATACTACTGATAAAAAAGGAAATGCCATTGATAAAGTTGCTTGTAGTGAGTTTTGGAAAGAAAAAGATAGTTATATCAAATTACAAAATGCTTTTTATTCATATATTACTCAAAACGGTTTCAATTTAGAACGAGGAAAATCATCTTCAAAAGAACATTTATCTATGAAAGATTATAAAGAAATTACTAATTATGAAAAAACTAAAAAGACATTAGAAGATATCAAAATCGAATTACCTAATGTCCCTGATATTAAAAATTTTGGAAAACTAACCGTAAAAAGAGATGAGAAAATACAAAAAGAAATAATTGAGCCAAAAGACCAACTTATAAAACAACTATATATTGATAATAAAAAATTGCATCGTGAACTAGAAAAACAAGTTAATCTTATTGATAAAGCTGAAAAGTTTGAAAGTGAAAAACAAACAATTTTACAAGAACTATCTAAGTTAGAACAAAAGTATATTAATTTAGAAAAAAAATATAATAAACAAACACAGCAACTTGAAAATGATTATAATATTAAAGTTAAAGAATTAGAACAAAATTTTAACAAGAAATATGATAATTTATTAAAAGAAAATATCTATTTAAACAAAATTATAAATAAATTTTTGGAAACTCTTGAAAAGTTTATACATTGGATTTGTAAAAAGTTTTCCATTAGTGAAGAAGATAACCTTATTAGAGATTTTCAAAAAGAAACTAATACTTTTATTAATCCAGAAAAACAAATTGAGCATGAATTAGAAAATCAATCAGATGAAAAATATTTATAAAACTCTAAAATTATAAAAATTTTATCTGCATAATTTTTATAAAGAACAAATCAATCCTAGTTCTTATTTAAGATATTAGGTTTGGCAAAAATTCTTATAATTATTCATTTGTACTTACAAGTAAAATATTTTTCCTCTAAATAAATACTTGTTAAGACATCATTTAATAAAGAATTTCATTACCTTATTTGATGGTGTCAATGTGAAAAAATTTATTCTTTTGCATTTAAAATCTATCTTTTTATATTTTATAAAATATAT
>CALXVE010000076.1 GCA_944391885.1 uncultured Clostridia bacterium
GTGAATATAAAAATTTAGGAGAACAATATATTTTATCAGCCAAAGTACATATGGATGAAGAAACTCCACATATGCATCTAGTTTTTATTCCAGTAGTTCATACGAAAGATAAAAAAGGAAATTGTATTGATAAAATCGCTTGTAGTGAATTTTGGAAAGCAAAAGATAGTTACAGACAATTACAAGATGCTTTTTACAATTATATGGTAGCGAATAATTTTGAATTAGAACGAGGAAATCCAAGTGAAAAAGTTCATTTATCAGTTGAAGATTATAAAAAGATTACAAATTTTGAAGAAAGTAAAATACTATTGCAAGATGTAAAACTTGAATTACCTGATACTCCTGATATTTCAAGTTTTAAAAAACTAATGAAAAATAGAGATGAGAAAATTCAAGAACAAATTATAAAACCTAAAGATAAAGCAATAAAAGAATTACAAGAGCAAAACGCTTTGCTTACTTTAACTTTAAATAGACAAATGCAAACTGTAGATAAAGCAGTAAAATATGAAAAAGAAATTAAACCTATTTTAGAAGAAAATATTGAACTTAAAGAAAAATACGAAACTTTGGAAAGTTCGTATAACATTAAGTTGCAGGAAGAAAAAACTAAAATTCAAGATAAATATGAAAATATAATTTATAATTTAGAAAAAGAAAATAATTTTTTGAGAAAAGTTATAAATACATTTCAAAAAACAGTTGAAAAATTTATTCATTGGATTTGTGTGAAATTTTCTATATCTGAAGAAGACGAGGTAATTAGGAAATTTGAATTTGAAAATGATACTTATATTGATCCTGTAAAACAGATTGAACATGAAGAAGAACTTGAATATGAAGAAATGGAGTGGTAGTTTGTGCTATCACTCCATCTAACTTAATTATCAGTTTGCATTTTTCTTCTATATTCTAAAAGTTTTTGTTTTCTTATTTCATTAGATTTTTTTAAGTTTGCAATTTGCCTATCATATAAGGCACATAACGAATTAACTTGCTCTTGAGTAAGTTCTTCTTCTTTTATTTCTCCACTACGATATTGTTTTTGAAGTTTTAATAATTTTGTTTCTTCATTTTCAATATTTTTAATAGATTCCATAAAAGTATTTTTAGTATTTTCACTTTCTACTATACTTTTATCTTCTTTAACAATAGCATAATTATTAGCAGTATTATTTCTATTAAATAAATTCTTAAAAAAACTTTTTATTTTATAAAATATTCCATTTTCATTAACTTGTACTAATGATTTTTCTTGTGTGTTTTCTTTCATAATATTACTCTCCTATATTTTGACCTTCATTTTGTCTATCTATTAAAGCTTCTGCTTCAGAAATTGTTTTGGCTTCTGCTTCTAATGTAGATAGTTCAGATTCTTTTTGTTGCAAAGCTGTTTGCTTCTCTTGTGAATTTAATGTACTTATAAAATCTTCTCTTTTATAAGTACCACTAGTTATTGCTTCATATACTTTTGGTAAGTCTTCAACAGATTGCAAAAAAGTTGATATATATTCTTTGAATTGAGGAGTGCTTGTTTCATTTGTTGTCATTGTACCTTTTCTAATATCTTCTGTATCATATATTGATATTTCATCACCCATTTGCAAGGCTATATATGTCTTTTCTTTTTTATCCAGTAAAGATAGCCTTAGACCATCTTCATTACTATAATTATCTCTTCCATCTATGCTAATTGGTTGTTGACTTAAATAATCTAAAGCATTAAGCATTACTAGTTTATCAAAAAAGTCATTATATTCATCATCTCTGTATTCTTGTAAACTTATAGTTTTTAAATAATCTGGTTCTACTTTAAAAAATTCGTTTAATATTTGCATATTATTCATATCGTAAAAATTATCTAGAAGTTCACTTAATTGAGCTTCTTCAAGTTTTAAATCTGCAGATTGACTTAACAAATTTGTTGGAATTTGCTTTGTCATTTGATCTGAAAGATAAACAGATATTTTTCCGTCTTTAGTAATTCCTGAAACTACTAAACCAAAAGGACCAATATTATTTCGTAATTGACTATATACTCTATCATATTCTTTAGAGTTTGTCATCCTCATACTTTCTAATGTTCCATTTTTAGCTTTTTCTACCATACTCATAAATAATTCTTTTTTATCTTTATTTGATAATTGCTCCATATTATTCTTTCTCCTTTTTCACAATATATTAATATTATAACACAATAAATTATTTTTGTAAAATTGTTACATATTTTTGATTTCTACTTTTTGGCTTATCTGGTATTGTCATTTGTAATTTACCTTTTTCTAACAATGGATTTAAGTAATCATACATAAATGTTGGTCTATGTTTTAATCCAATATATTCCATAATTTCTTTTACACTTTTTGGCTCTTTACAAAATTCTAAAATCAAATTAATTTTGTCTTCTTTCTTGTTCGGTTTTACTTGTTCGGTTAACTTGTTCGGTTTTACTTGTTCGGTGTCGTATTTAAATGGATTTTCTTTGTATTTAAAAGAAACTCTTAAGAAATGATCCATAAATTTAAAACAACTTTTATCATAAGCATCTAAAATTCTTAAAACTCCAGAGCCAATGTTTTCAATTAAATC
>CALXVE010000077.1 GCA_944391885.1 uncultured Clostridia bacterium
AGGAGAAAGCAAAAAAAGAAGCAGTTGAGAAGTTAATAAAGTAAAGATAAAGATGGTATCAGGTTGTGGGGCAACCTGATACCGTGACACCTGATTCTATTGCGAGGAATAAAATGTCGGAACGCATATTATCAGCAATAAATGACGTTGAAAAGGGTGGGCGTCCGGTTTTCCCTTTGATGCCATTCCATGTCTTTCCTGAGTATATGGCATTACTCAGAAAAGCACTGGAAAAAAAGACACAAAAGAGAACAGATAAATAAACCGGAGGCTTTATGACAAAACATGATTTTGTGTCCTTTGTCAGTGGAGAATTGCGGCAAGGCGCTGTACGCTTTTCTCTTGCTTTTAACAGCAAAGGAGAAATTGTTCTGCACTGGACTAATAAAGCAGGAATACGAGTCTGGCGGATATTAAGTGGTAATCGTGGCAAAAAACCAAGCAAAGCTAACCTTGAAAGAATGAGTAACTTCCGGCGCTGGCTTTTTGATGCCCGTCAGGGCATGGAAGGCTACACTCAGCAACCTGAACAGAGCAACCTTAGCTGAATAGCCGAAGCCCTCCCGTATTTCGGGAGGTGCTTTCTGATATATTGCGCGGGACTGCGCTTGCGCTTCCTGCCAGACTGTTCGCGGAGCGAACCTGACGGCACTGTCCTTACCGCATTGATCGGGTTTCCGGTCGCAGACGTACGTATGTTCAGCCATGACAACATCAGCCTTTTTGCATTTTTGTTGATGCTCAAGCACAATTTATGAGCGGCGCCAGATTCACTGCGATGCAGGATAGGGCAAACGCCGCAAAATGACGTCTCTGACGCCATTCCGCAACGTTTGCCCGGTGACCTACAGTCGGTTCTTGTCGGAGAATTTTATGAAAAAAGTTCAATTCAGAATTGATGAAAATCAGCATGATGATTTGCTGGATTGCCTTAAAACTCTTTATCCGGATGAACCAGCTTTAACAGTAGCTAAAGGCATGAAACTTTTAGCAAATGCTTTATTAAAAAGTAAAGCTGTCAGTAAGGATATAAATACGTTTTTTGATAATAATGATTTTATCAAAACAACGATGTACTTAACAGGTAAACAAAGGGCCGATATTGAAAGAGCTGCTAATCGTCACGGATGGACGTTATCACGAGAATGTCGTTACCGCATACAGACGACACTTGAAAATGAACTGGATTTCTTTGACCAGGAACTGCTGATGATGAATCGTTGCCGTAATTCAATTGATAAGATCGGTCGTAATTTCCATTATATCATTGTTAATGATCAGACCAGGGTTCTTGATAAAGATGGTTTCTATCAGGATGCGGAGCGTCTTACAACAGAAATTTTTAATCTTAAGAATCAGTTTGAGAATTACATTATGTTATGTAAAGGGAGAACTGTTTCAAATAAAGTGGAGATGTGATTATGGGCGTTTACGTTGATAAAGAATATCGTGTTAAACGAAAGTCATCAGAAAATGGTCGTAAGTCAGCTTTCGCTCACAAAGTCAAAAATGGTGGAAAGAACTCTAGCCGCAATGTTCAGGAACGTATCAACCGCAAGGGTGCCAGTAAGGAGGTTGTTGTCAAAATATCTGGAGGTGCTATTACTCGTCAGGGAATTCGGAACAGTATTGATTATATGAGCCGTGATTCAGAGCTACCAGTGATGAGTGAAAGCGGTCGGGTATGGACGGGTGACGAAATTCTGGAAGCTAAAGAGCACATGATAGATCGTGCTAATGATCCTCAGCATGTGATGAATGATAAAGGTAAAGAAAATAAAAAAATCACACAGAATATTGTCTTCTCGCCTCCAGTTTCAGCGAAAGTAAAGCCTGAAGATTTGCTGGACTCTGTCAGGAAAACGATGCAGAAAAAATATCCTAATCACCGTTTTGTTCTTGGATACCACTGTGATAAGAAAGAACATCCTCACGTTCATGTTGTTTTTCGTATCCGAGATAATGACGGTAAACGCGCTGATATCAGGAAAAAAGATTTACGGGAAATTCGTACAGGTTTTTGTGAAGAGTTGAAGTTAAAAGGTTATGACGTTAAAGCGACCCATAAGCAACAGCATGGACTTAATCAGTCTGTTAAAGATGCACATAATACAGCACCAAAAAGACAGAAAGGTATTTATGAGGTTGTTGATATTGGCTATGACCATTATCAGAACGATAAAACAAAGTCTAAGCAACATTTTATAAAGCTAAAGACTCTTAACAAGGGGGTTGAGAAAACATACTGGGGGGCTGATTTTGGGGACTTATGTTCGCGGGAAAGCGTTAAAGCAGGTGATCTTGTCAGACTGAAGAAACTTGGTCAGAAAGAAGTAAAAATCCCGGCGCTCGATAAAAACGGTGTTCAGCATGGCTGGAAAACGGTTCACAGAAATGAGTGGCAGTTAGAAAATCTGGGGGTTAAGGGCGTAGACAGAACACCTTCAGCCAGCAAAGAGCTGGTACTGAACAGCCCTGATATGCTGCTGAAGCAACAACAGCGAATGGCGCAGTTTACGCAGCAGAAAGCATCCACGTTACAGTCAGAACAGAAGCTGAAAACAGGGATTAAGTTTTTGGGCTTATAATATTTAATGAATTGATTATGCAAGAAAAATATTTATTTTAGTTCGCTTGCTCATCTTTTCGCCTTAAAAACAGATCGAAATTCTGCGTTTTAGCTATCATTCGATCTATCGATCTAAAAAACAGATCTGCAAAAGATGAATGTTCTGTATTTTATTGTTTATGTGGAATAAATGAAAGCAAAATTGATTTA
>CALXVE010000078.1 GCA_944391885.1 uncultured Clostridia bacterium
GTTTAATTCCAATAATACGGAACTGCTGAACGTAGAGCAGGTAAAGGATAAGCTGCTTTCCCTGCAGTATATCAGAGATGAACTGGCAGAGTGGGAAAACAGGTAAAATAAATGTGGTGTTTTTTCGGAACAGTGATTTAACAGTTTTTTCAAATGATAAAATATGAAGCAATACTGATACAACGGCTGGAAGATTATGATTTGATTTATAAAAAACTTCCCGAACCGTTTAGAAAAAATCCGTATGTCAATAAGTGGATAGAAATTCTGAAGTATAAGATAGGGTTAAGATGTTCAGGACTTCTGCTGGAATATCCTTATTATGACTCGGAATATTTAAGTTCGTATTACCAGTACTATATAAAAAAGTTTAATGTATATGGAAAAGAATCATGCCGTATACATTTCATCAGAGAAAGTACATACTGTGGTTATATAACAGTGAGCCCTATAGTCCATTATTGGAATTTGAGTAAAAGTTACCTGTTACCAGAACTTTTATTAGAGGAAAAAGCATTTCTGATGCTGTCAGATTTTGAAGCTAATGTATTTGGAAGTCTGCAAAAAGTGGCGGCCTTTCCGTGGATGAATCAGCAGAGAGATTTTTCCATGTGTGCTCATGTCGCAGCATGGTCTATCATGAAATATTATGGCAATGAGCACACGGGATATAAGGATATCAACATTGGCGACATTGTAGACAGTGTGCCGGAATATACCAACAGAAAGCTACCTTCGAAAGGTTTGAATTTTCAACAGATGGCGGAGATTTTTCGTGAATATGGTATTTCTCCTTTAATTGTAAAAAAAGAAAAGGGACATGAAGAGCAGTTTTATCAGGAACTTTTATGCTATATTGAATCAGGGATCCCGGTTATAGCTGCGATAGACAAAAAGTCTCATGTGGTTGCGGTTATAGGTCATGGTGATATGGATTATAATATTCTGCATGAAAAGCAGGGGCTTATAGACAGCAGTTGTTGTATAACGTCTATTATTGTTAATGATGACAATGTATTCCCATATTTCCCGGTAAGCAGGAAATTAAAGGATGGCGGAACTGATAATGGATATGCTATGGCTGACATTGATTTTATTCTTGTTCCGCTATATAATCGTGTACATCAGGAATATTCAGTTTTATATGAAAAAATTATAGATTATCTGGAAACAGGAAATTTAAATATTGCTGAAGATTCTGTCATACGTGTATTTCTGGCTTCTGCCAATTCTTTAAAGCGCAGAGCGCTGCAGGATAAGTCAATGGATCAGCTGTTAAAAGATATTCTTTTAAGGCTGGAAATGCCCAAACTGGTGTGGTGCGTTGAAATTTCCAGTAAGGACGAGTATAAAAACAGAATGGTATCGGCAAGAATGATTATTGACAGTACAGCTTCACCAGGGGCATCTACCCCTTGGCTGTTTGTTCATGACAGGGGAAAGATCCGGTATTATAATGCTGGAAAGTGGTATGAAACACTTCATAAAACAGAAGCGTATAATATGTATCAGCATAATCTTAAGGAGGTTGAGCCATGGAAATAAAGAAAATTTTTCAGATCAGTTCTTACGAATGCGATATAAGGCCAAAAGAAATCAAATCTCCCAATAACGAACAGTATGAAATCAGAGCGGAAGAATTTGAAGAGAGAATTACCCGTATTAATATTCAGAAACAGAAGGCATATCGGGAAGCCGAAGGTGTGTTTATTTTTTAATTTTAGCCGAAGGAGGGATCCCTCATGTTTGAAAATGAAAAGGCATACAAAGCATATATTGATGGTATGGATCAATATATTGAAAATCTGAAAAAAATGAAAAAAGAAAATCCTGAAAGAGCCAGAGAGAAGGCGAGAGAAAGTCTGGTTGAGTCAGGGGTATTTAATAGCGATGGAACTCCGAAGAAGAACATATGTGACTGAGGATGTATATGGAAAATTATATTATGATGTATGAAAAACTGCCTAATCTGGTGCTGGGATTTCATGGCTGTGATAAAAGTACATACGAAAAAGTATTGAAGAATTATGAAAATCTGAAGGCAAGCGATAATACATACGACTGGCTTGGAAATGGAATATATTTTTGGGAAAACAGTTATCAGAGAGCTTATGATTGGGCGGCAAGTAACTCAAAGTATAAAGAACCGGCGGTTCTGGGCGCGGTAATTGATCTTGGGTATTGTCTGAATCTGACGGATTATCACAGCGCGGAAGTCTTGAAGCGCGGCTATGAAATGCTGAAAATTAAGTATGCTACATTAGGTGAAAATCTGCCTCATAACAGAGTGAAAGATAAAAATGGAGATGTCCTTTTACGTGATTTGGACTGCGCTGTCATCCAGCAGATTCATCAGTATCACAAAGAAACGGGAGAAAGAGAGTATGATTCTGTCAGAGGCGTGTTTATTGAAGGGAAGGAAGCGTATCCGGGAGCAGGATTTGAAGAAAAAACCCATATTCAGCTATGTATTATAAATCCGAATTGTATTAAAGGCTTTTTTAGTCCGAGACGGGCAGACAGTAATTACCTGATACCATAAAAATGTCTGCAAAAAATAACGCAGGCGTTTGTTTAGTATACTTAAGGAGCAAAGACAAATGAAAATACTGATCACCGGAGCCAGAGGCTTCGTAGGAAAAAACCTGGTAGAATCGCTTAAAAACATCCGCGACGGCAAGGATCGTGTTCACAGGATCAGCGGACTGGAAGATCCGTCCGAACTGGTTATTTACGAATACGACATTGATTCCACACCTGAGGAACTGGAAACTTACTGCCGTGATGC
>CALXVE010000079.1 GCA_944391885.1 uncultured Clostridia bacterium
CTATGTCAACCGGCTGGCTGTGGAATGTGACCTTCTGGTGGCCGAGGGCTTTATCGAGCCTCACTTTTTTGCCGGCTTCTCCGGAGGCCGCAAAAGCATCCTTCCCGGTATCTGCGCCGAGCGGACTGTCAACGAAAACCACTCCTTCCATGCTATTGCCAGCCCCTGTGCCAAGACCGGCGTGCTGGAGGGCAATCCCATCCACGAGGACATGGTGGCCGCGGCCCGCCGGGTAAACCTTCAATTTATCCTGAACGTGGCGTTGGGCGAGGAGAAGCAGATCATCGCGGCCTTTGCCGGAGATATGGAGCAGGCCCACGAGACTGGCGTGGAGCTCATCCGCAAATTCTCCCAGTGCCCGGCGGTGAAGGGCGACATCGTCATCACCTCCAACGGAGGCTATCCGCTGGATCAGAACCTCTACCAGTCTCCCAAGGCGGTGGCCACGGCAGAGGCCTGCTGCAAAAAGGGTGCTGTCATCATCATGTGCTGCGGCTGTGCCGACGGCATGGGCGGAACCCATTTTGAACAGCTCATCACCATGGGAACCCCGGAAGAGATCGAGGCCTATCTTTCCAAAATCCCCCCTCAGGAAACCATCCCCGAGCAGTGGTGTCCCCAGATCTATGCCCGCATCCTGCGCAAGCATAAGATCATTCTGGTGACCACCTATCTGGACCACCAGCTGGTCCGCAAGGCCAATATGATCCCCGCCTCCAGCGTGGATGAGGCCCTGGAAATGGCTTTTGAGGAAAAGGGCCGGGATGCCAGAGTAGTTGTGATTCCGGACGGCGTGGCTGTGCTGGCCGTCCAGGAGGGAGGAGAGACGGAATGAGTGAACAGAAGCTGGCCCTCCACGTCAATGACAAGGACAATGTAGCCACCATTTTTGCCAACGGCATCCGCAGCGGCGATGAGGTCGTGATCAAGGACAAGGATGGACACACGGAGGCGGTGCGGGTGCTGGGGAACGTACCCTACGGCCACAAAATCGCCACCTGCGACATTCCCAAGGGCGCTCAGATCATCAAGTACGGTGAGGAGATCGGCGTGGCCACCCGCGATATCCAGAAGGGCGAATATGTCCATATCCACAATCTGGACAGCATGCGCGGCCGCGGGGACCTTCCGGAAGAGGGGGAGAGAACGCATGAGCTATGAGTTTATGGGATATGTCCGCCCCGACGGGCAGGTAGGCTGCCGCAATCATGTGGCGGTGATCCCCAGTGTGACCTGCGCCGGAGACGTAGCCTCCGCTGTAACCAGGCAGGTGGCCGGTACGGTGGGTTATTTCCACCATCAGGGCTGCTGTCAGCTGCCCCCCGATCTGGACCGGGTCACGGAGACACTGATCTCGCTGGGCTGCAGCCCCAATGTGGGTGCGGCCCTGGTGGTCAGTCTGGGCTGCGAGGGCACGGATACAGAGCGCCTGGTGGAATCCATTCGAAAGACCGGCAAGCCCGTTCGTGTGATCCGTATCCAGGAGCTGGGCGGCGTCAGTGCCGCCATCAAGGCCGGCATTGACGCGGCTCAGGAGCTGGTCATGGAGATCTCCGGCCTGCAGCGTACGCCCGTGGGCATCGAAAACATCACCATGTCCATCAAGTGCGGAGCATCGGACACCACCTCCGGCATGGCTTCCAACTGCGTGATCGGCTATGTGGCCGACAAGCTGGTGGACCTGGGCGCCGCGGTGGTATTCGGAGAAACGACGGAGTTCCTCGGCGGTGAGCATCTTCTGGCCCGACGGGCGGTAAATCAGGATGTGGCGCGGCGGATCTATGAGATCGTGGACCACATGGAATGCCGTGCCAGAAGCCTTGGCTGCGATATGCGGCGGGGCCAGCCCACGCCGGGCAACATCGAAGGCGGACTGTCCTCCATCGAGGAAAAAAGCCTGGGCGCCATTGTCAAAAGCGGCAGCCGTCCCATCCAAGGCGTCCTGGATTACCCGGAGCGCATCGCAGGCCGGAAGGGCCTGTGGATCAAGGACACCCCGGGCCGGGAGCCCGAGATCCTGACCGGCATGGCCGCTTCCGGTGCTCAGTTCATGATGTTTTCCACCGGCCGGGGCGCTCCCCAGGGCTTCCCCACCATGCCGGTGCTGAAGGTGTGCGGCAACCCCAACACCTATGAGCGTATGAAGCACGACATGGACCTTAACGCAGGTCGGATCATCACCGGCGAAAAGAGCATTGAGGAAGTGGGAGAAGAGGCCTTCCAGGCGGTACTCGCCCTGCTCTCCGGCAAGCAAACCAAAAATGAGACTCTGGGCTATCACAGTTCCATCGATATCTATACCATGGGCCCGGTCATTTAATTATGAATCGATCAAAGGAGGAACCTATTATGTGTACCGAAGCAGAGAAAAAAGAGATGTGTGAACTGGCCAGCCAGTACGCCATCGAAAACTTTAAGCATGGACTCAACTGCGCGGAGAGCGTATACAACGCTCTGGTACGGGCCGGGGCTCTGGACGTATCACCGGAGACAGTGGCTATGTGCCTGGGCTTCGGCGGCGGCGTGGGCCTCTCCGGCTGTATCTGCGGCGCTTTGGCCGCCTCTGTCATCGCCAACGGCGCCAAGTATGGCCGAAAAGATCCCTACTCCGTCCCCGAAGATGTCAGAGGGAGCGAGATCGCCGCCCGCTATTATCGACGCTATAACAATCTGATCCACGATTTTACCGAAGCCTACGGCAGCCCCTTATGCAAGGACATCTGCAGCAAGTACGCCGAGTTCAGCAGCAAGGAGCGGAAGGTGGGCTGTCTTAAAATGATCGGCGGCGCAGCTGCGCTGGCCTGCCGCTACCTCCAGATGTCCCAGGAGGAGTCCGAAGCCCTTCCCTACCAGGAGAACCTGGCCGGCAACAAGTAAAATACCCCACAAGGCGGGGTACGGTATCTGGGGGTGATGAGAATCGGAGCCATTTTAAGGCTGATGACGATCATCGGTACGATGATGGCCATCATTGCCCTAGGCTTTGCAGCCGCGCATTTCGGTATCATTGGCAATCAGGGGAGAAAAAACATTTCCTCCCTTGTCATCGACCTGGTTTACCCCTGCTACGTACTCAACAGCTTCATCAATAATATCGGGCTTTTCTCCGGCGGCGCGATGCTCTCCATCTTTCTCCTGGGTACTTTGGCACAGGCGGCGACGCTTCTGTGCAACCATGCCTTGTACCGGAAGGCCCCTCCAGACAAACAGAGCGTCCTGCGCTACGGAACGGTGGTTTCCAATTCCGCTTTCTTGGGGGTCCCTATGGTAGAGAGCATTTTTGGAAACGCCGGGCTGATCTGTGCATCCATCTTTGTCATCCCATTGAGGATCAATACCTTTGGGGTCGCGGTGGGGTATTTTCTCTCTCAGGATGGAGAGGGGCTTGGCAGACGGCTCAAACGTATCCTGACACAGCCATCCATTTTGGCCACCATTGCGGGGATCATTCTCATGCTCGCCAAGTGGCAGCCGCCTGCCCTGGTGACCTCCGTACTCTCCTCCATGGCAGGCTGTTCCACACCGCTTTGTATGATGACCATCGGTATGGTGATACAGGCCAATGCAAAGCAGATCCACATGGACAAGCTCACCGCCAAATTCACTCTGGCCAGGCTGGTCCTGATCCCGGCCGTCACCTTTGCCGTATTTCGTCTGTGCGGTCTGGACCAGGTGCTGGTGGGGACCGCCGTGCTGTTGGCCGCCATGCCCATCGGCACCACTGTTGCTCTGCTGGCCGACAAATACGGAAAAAACGCGGCCTATGCCGGAGAGCTGGTTTTGGTCACGACCCTGTGCTCCATGCTCACACTGCCGGTCTGGAGCTATCTGTGTCTTTTCTGGGCCTAGCAGGTCCGGAAGATCCCGGTTCCCGGCGGCACATCCGGCGCCCGCCGGGAACCATATTTTTTACCGACAGGTCCAGCCTAGTCACAACGGAAAGGAAGCGATGCCAATGAGTTGGAAGGAATATTATCAATCCCATCAAATGACCGCCGACGAGGCCGTTGCTCATATCAAGTCCGGTAGCCGGGTGGTGGTCGGACACGCCGTCGGCGAGCCCTGCCATCTGGTTTCCACCATGGTCCAGCACGCCGAAGACTACCGGGACGTGGAGATCGTCCACATGGTGGCTATGGGCAAGTGCGAATATTGTAAGCCTGAATACGCCGGGCACTTCCGACACAACTCCCTGTTTCTGGGTGGGACCAGCCGGGAGGCCGCGGCAGCCGGACGGGCCGACTTTACCCCTTGTTTTCTTTTCGAAGTACCCAAACTCTTTGAGACCACGCTGCCGGTGGATGTGGCTTTGATCTCTGTCACACCCCCCGATGAAAACGGGCGATGCAGCCTGGGCGTATCCGTGGACTACACCTACGCCGCCGCCAAGCACGCCAAATACGTCATCGCCCAGGTCAACGCCAAAATGCCCCGGACCTTCGGCGCTTATCTGGATGTGACCGATATCGACAGCTTCGTCCTGTGGGACGAGCCCATTCTGGTCCTTCCGCCGCCCAGAATCACCGAGGTGGAGGAGGCCATCGGCCGGAACTGCGCTTCCCTCATTCAGGACGGAGACACCCTGCAGCTGGGTATCGGCGCCATCCCGGGCGCCGTACTCCGTTTCCTCCGGGATAAGAAGGACCTGGGCATCCACTCCGAGACCTTTTCCGACGGTGTGGTGGACCTGGTGGAGGCCGGCGTGATCACCAACGCGAAAAAGAAGCTGCATCCCGGAAAATTTGTCTCCACCCTCATGATGGGGAC
>CALXVE010000080.1 GCA_944391885.1 uncultured Clostridia bacterium
ATAATCTAAGAATTCAAGTACTAGGTTTCCTGAATAGTCTATTATTGGCGAAATATCTCTTAAAACTTCTCCCAATCCTTCTTTTATAAACCACTCATAAGAATCCTTTTGAACTTTAATTAAGTTTGGCATTTCTATTGAATCGCCAATCTTTGCAAAGCTCTTGCGAGAACATTTCTCGTGTTTAATTTCCTTTAACAAAAGAATCACCCCTAAAAAATATTAAGCAGAAGTAAAATTTATATTTTGCAAATTCACTTTTTTATGTTCTAAACAAATTTGCAATTAAATATATATTGATTTTAACAAAAAGTCCTTCTTGTTTCTATAATTAGTTTACAGATATTAGCATTTTCTGCTTTCAAAATGCTTATTTCCGTAAGCAATTATAGAGCAATTCCTCTTTTTATTAAATTAACATAAACTTATTTTTTTGTGTGAAAAAAGCAACAAAAAATCCAATTGGCTTTGCTTTATTTTTGCCAATTGTTTTTGTTGTGTATTTATTTGATATTTAATCCTATATTAATAACCATTCCATCCACCTTAAAACGGAGATTAATACATTTTTTATTTAAAATATATCAATTAGTAGTATAACATGTTTTTATTCACGCTGTCAATGTTTTTTTGGAAATTTTACCTATTTTTTATTTGGAGCGTTTGTCGTGGTTATTTGCGAAAAACTGCTCCAATATTTCCGTTCTTTAATCAACTGTAAATACATTTTAGCATAAGTTTTTGAAAAAGTATATAACAATTATTAAATTTACAAAAAAACCTAGAGTATAAACTCTAGGCTATTTGAATGACTTAGAGCTTCGAAAGTTTTCTAAGTACCACTCATAAATATTATATTATAAAATCATATGTTTTATACATTAAATCCCATTATTCTTAATATATCATTTATATCAATTGAATGTAGTTTTTCTTTTAGTTTGTTAACTTCTGTATTAAATAATGTTTCA
The DNA here is from genome assembly GCA_944391885.1 of uncultured Clostridia bacterium. Lineage (GTDB taxonomy): Bacteria > Bacillota > Clostridia > TANB77 > CAG-508 > CAG-273. The sequence goes on from CALXVE010000080.1 coordinate 972, forward strand.
AATTCTTTAAACTTTTCTTCATCTAATAACACTCTCATACATTCTATAATCATATATATATTTGTAAAATTTCCATCTCTTTTATAGTTTTTATCTATATTTTTAAAACTAATATAATACTTATTACGATAACAAAATAATCTATCTGAATGTGCTGATATATTTCTTATCATTGTTAGGTTTGCAAGTATTTGTTTTAATAGCTTATCAGAAATTTTAAAATATTTACTTATATCTTGCCTATCAGTTTGTTTAAGTAAGCCATAATATCTACTAATAACACCAAATGTTAGAATTTTAGTTAGTACAAAAGGTGGAATAAAATTATATGTATCTTTATAATGTTTAATTGCTGTATGTTTACTATAGTTATCATCTATTTCTTTATTAATGTTTTCAATTAAATTATGTATAAATTCTTCATTAACATTTTCATCAAAATTCTCTAATTTTAAGTAGTCTTGAACGCCATATTTTTCTGCTAAAGTATTTGCCATAAGTGATTTTATTATAACTTCTATTTCTAATGTAAATTTTAAAAATATAGCTTTCATATTTTTATCAAATTCATATAAAGCAAATATCTCTTCAAAAGTAACATTGGGTTTATAATTATTATTTTTATCCTTAAAAACACTTTTATAACCATTAACAATAGAATAATATGAGTATTTTTCTATATTCTTTAATGCTTGTTTTTTATTATCTATTTTTACTTTTTTAGATATTAAATATTCAATTAGCTGTTCATTATTCTTGTATTCCTTCAATATTACCTCCATATTATATAAAAAATGACTCAAGGCTTCGAAAGTTTCTTGAGTACCACTCAATATACTTATACCATATTTTCTATAAAAATTCAAGATATTTTCGCAAAAATCTTAAATTTTCATGTAACTATTCACAGCCAAATTTAAATGACACATAAAAAGCAATCAATAATACAATGAATTTAATCATTTTAATTGATTGTTTTTTCATCTAATTCTTGCACAGTATATGGATTGCCTTCAAATAATCTTTTCAATGCTTCACACTTATTTATACCAAATTTCCCACAAGTTTCTGTATATGATAATATGTTAGCAAAATATTCAGCATAGGATAAATTCTTAAAATTAAAACTTATTTTCATTTTACCTTTCGTTATTCTTAGTAATGTTTCACATATATTATTTGAATAAGGCAATGAAAAATCTTTTACCCAAGATGTAATTTCATTCTTATAATCTCTCATAAATTCTAAAAGATTTCTTTCTTTATCAAACTCATATTTATGTTTAAACTCAATATATTCTTTAAATCCATCTTTAAGTATTCTATCATATTCATTATTAAATATATCAATTTCTTCTTGCGTAAATTTCATAATATTTTTAGATATATTTTCTTTTCTTTTTGATAAAGTTTCTTCTAAAAGAGATTTCATCTCATTGGACCATTTATGATTAGCATTTTGCGTGATACCTTCTAACTTTCTTGTTATATGTGCATTACATTCTATATTTTTATATTTATAATCATCGCAATAGTTATGTAATAAATGATTATGCATTACAACACAATCTTTAGGTAAATTTTGTAAAATACCATCTTGATCCATTCCTTCTATATTTTTTGCCATATGTGCTTTATATAAAACATGTTTTTCATTAGTATAAACTCTTAAACACGCTTTATCCTTTTCATTAATAGAAATAACGGTATCATCCCAATAATTTATTTTTGATTTAAGAATTTTTTCTTTTAAATCAAAGTTAAAATTTTCTAATGCATTTGAAGCTTTTTTTTGTAACTTTGTTAAATATCCTTCGCTTGGATCTATTTCGCCATTTGTCAATCCACATATTATTTTTCTAGTTCGATTATAAGATACAAATCCATAATTTGTGAGAGTTGTTGCTAGTGTTTTTACATTCTTCCCATATTGATTTTCATTATGAAGATTTAACGGAATATTACTTTTTATAATATTTCCGCACTCTAAACACTCGTACTCATAAAATTTATGCCTACGTTTTACCACTTTTATTTCTAAGTCTAATTCATCACGCATTTTAATATTTATTACTTTTAAGTTATTATTATTGCATTTTGGACATTTTTCAATTTTATATTCTTTTACTTCTGTAATTTCATCTTCTTTAAATGTTTCTAATGTATGTTTTTTATGACCTAATTGTCCTCCAATACTCTTATTTGTTTTTTTTCTAGAATTACATATTTTAGATTGATATATAAGATTTTTACTACTTGGTAAACTAGAATTAGAACTATTAATATTCAATCTGTTTTCTAATTCAAATATTCTTTGGTCTTTTTCTTTTATAATTTTTTCATAATGTTCAGTTATATCTTTTGTTGCTTTTTCGACAGCCTTAGTAACTTTATCTTCTATAATCTTATCAAAGTCTTTTTGAAGTTGTTGTAGTTGAAGTTTATATAATTTTTTTTCTTCATTTTCTTTTAAGTATTTATCTTGTAATTTAATTATTTTTTCTTCTTGTTTAGTTACTATTGCTTGTAATTTGCTTATTGAATTTACCATATAGTCAATCTCCCTACCATTTATATATCAATTATAATATAAAATTGTGAAATTTTTAAGGATTATTTGTGCAAAATTATAAAAACTATTCACTTATAGCTGTGAATAGTTACATTTTCATTTTAAAATGAAAACTATATATAAAATATAACATATATTTTTATATTTATCCTATTTTTTGTAAAATTATAGTATTTTTTTTGTTTTTATGATATTATGAAATAGGAGGTAGATAAAAATGCTAAGAAATAACAAAGGAATTTCTTTAATATCATTATTAATAATTATAATAATTATATCTATAATATTTATAATAGGAATCTTTTTATGGAGTAATAAAAATAATGACGAAGACAGTAGTCTTTATTATGATTTGTTTAACAAAAAATTAATTTATAATTTTGGTGTTGGAACAGCATACGAAATTGATATTCCACAAATAATAAATGATTATGAACAAATTGTTATAAGAAATAATCATCTACTTCTATTTAGTAATAAGGAAGACATTTCTATATGTAAAAATGAAACTATATTTGAAGAGTTACCTCCAACTGAAATGTTAGTAGCAGGAAGTAATAAATCCTATACAATAATATATGAAAACGATACTACTAAATTATATGAAGTAACTTATAGTTTTTCATATAATTCTCCTGATGGAGCAAAGAGTGAAAAGAGTGTGTCTTATGCATTATATAGAAAAGATAATGCTTGTACTCTTGAAATAACAGGTTCTGATAAAGATAAAATTTTAGAATTATCAAGTTTGATTACAACTACTAATCAATCAAAAACTTTAGAAGAACAATTTTATGGTATTACAGTATTAGATGAAAGAATTATAGATACTAGTAAAATAACTATAAATGAAATATACAATGTAGATGCTTTTCTAGATGTAGGAATTAAAGTTGATGAAAGTTTAATTGCTGTTCGTTTTTTATCAAAAAAAGATAAAGCATATCTTCCTGAATTAAAAAAGATAGAAAATTGGAACTTAGTTACCGAAGAAGATAATTATAAAATATATCATGGTTATTCTAGTGGAGTACAATCAGATGCATTAAAGATAATTAAAGATGATAAAGAGTATTTTATTGATTTATCAATACCAGCTGATTTATACAAAAATGAAAGAAAAATAAATTCCGATGGTAGTACTACAATATATATGTATTTAACTCAAGAAACCATAGGAAAGTTAATTAAAGAAATAATTAATATTTTAAAATAACAGATTTATAATAATTCCTGAGAGTATAGAAAAAGTTGTGTAAATAAATCCTTCCGTGATAAAATAAAAATATCAAGGAGGGATTTTTCTATGGGT
>CALXVE010000081.1 GCA_944391885.1 uncultured Clostridia bacterium
TAATTTTATTTATATTATTTTTATTTATTAATATTTTTTAGTTATTTAATTAATTTATTTTAATTAATTATTAATTATTTATTATTTAATTTCATTATATTTAATTAATTAATTTAATTTATTATCTATCTATTTTATTATTTTATTATAATTAGATATTTAATTATAATATAATTTTATTTAATAAAAAATATGTAGGTGCTTTCCTACATATTTTAATTAATATTTAATTTATCTTAGTTGCCCTGTCCCCCATTAAGAAGCAGATGCGTCCCTAACACTCAATTTCATCTCTTGTTAGTCCTGTAATCTCCTCAATTGTTTCAATTGGAATTTTCTTTTCTAGCATTTTCTTGGCAGTTTCTTTTATTCCTTCAGCTTTACCATCCCTTTTTGCCTCATACATACGCTGCTCATTATCCATCCTAGCTATTTCTGAATTTAATGCTTCCCTTCTTATTCTTTCATCTTGACTTATTCTATCTAGTTCTTCTCCTGCTTCTTTTATGTCTTCATTTTCTTCCATTATTCTCTTTACCTCCTTATCCCCTGGATTATCCAAAAACATCATCCATTGTAAGGTCTCATCTTTTTTATTTATTTTATATTCTTCTATTGCTTTTGGCAGTTCAATTATATGTAATTCACAAAAGCTTGTCAAGATTTTCTGTTTATATTCTTCCTCTCGTAATTGCCATTTTGTATGAGATTTAGTGATTTCTTTAAATTCTGGTAATTTATCATCTAGTATAATTATACTTATTGTTTTTCTTAAATTTTTATACCTATTTCCTATTTGTAAATTTGCTGTATACATTTTTGCCCAGTAGTATAAAAATCTTTCTATCATTTTTTCATGGGTATATAGCTGCATTTCTATGTCACACTCTACATTATCATTAATTACTGCCCTTATATCTACTCTACCATTTTTATCTTCTTTATTATCATTTAATAAATCTCTTCTTTTATCTAAGTCTATTTTTTGTATTTTGATTTTTAGTATGTCTTCTAGCATTGCTTTTGTTATTTTCTCCCTTCCTTGTGAAAATAATGTTTGAAATACTACGTCATTTTTTGGTCCTAGTAAATCATATTTCTTTTTTCTTGAATTTTCTTCCATGTAAAATTCCTCCATATAAAATAAATTTTATATTTAGACAAAAGGCATTACTTTATTTTAAAATTGCTTATTTAATTATTACTTTTTTACTTACTAATATTGGGTATTTTTTAGATATAAATTAATTTTAAGACAACTTATTGATAAAAATATTTAATAGCTTTTAAGAAAATTTTTGAATTTTAATGTTTAGAATTTTTATATTTATTAAATATATTATGATGTTAAAAAGTATTATATACATTTAAGTTAGTATTCTAAGTAGTGATGCCTTTCGGCTAAAAATATAATACAATTATATTAGCAAATTTTGTAACATTTTGCAACACAAATCGTTCGTCAAATTTCTACATTTTTCGACATATATAATTTAAATATTTTTGTATAAAAAATAAATTCATGAAAAAATTTATTTATTTAATTTTTTGTATTAAATTATTTTTATTTAATTATTTAGTTATTATTTATTAATATTTATTTTTTATTTTAATATATAAAAATTAAAATAATATTATTTGATTAATTAATTAATTATTTATTTGTTTATTTATTATAATATTTAAATTATTAATTTATTATATTTTTATTATTATTATTTTTTTATTTTATTTTTTTATTTTATTTTTTAATTTTACTTATTTAATTTTTAATATTATGTATTTAATTATTTTTACTTATTTAATATTTAAATATTATAATATATAAATTTAAAGTAATCATTTTAATTTTATTATATATAATTTGCATTTCACAAAAGTTTATCTTGATGTATAAATTATCTTGTCTTTTTGTCATTATGTTATGTCGGCCCACTCTAGATTTTCCTTAACGAGATTTAGTCTCTAAAAATCTCTCTTTTTTATCTATAATTATGTAAATCGCTTTACTTGCATTTTGTTTTTATCATTAAAAATAATTTTTTCTTTATTCCGCTAGGCTTTTAAGAATTTTTTATTCTAATTTTTTAGTATTTTTATCTATATTTCGCCTCATTTTTTCTTTTTGTATTATTTATTATCTTCTCATTATCTAAAATCAGTCATACATTTTGTGTCTTTAAGTCATACATTTTTAATTTTTACTTACTAAAATATTATCATATAAAATCTCTTTTTTATACTTTAAAATTAAAAGTGAACATAATTAAAAAATAGTTTTTCTTTTAAAAAATTTCACAATAATATTCAATTTATGTCTTATTATTTTTGTATTATTTTAATTTTTTTATTAAATAAATAATTAATTAATTATTTATTTAACTATTTATTTAATTTATTTAATTAATTATTTATTTATTTAATTTAAATAAATAAATATGTAGATTGTTTCCTACATATTATAATTAATATATAATTTATTTTAGCTGTTTTGTCCCAAGTCACCCTATTAAAAATAGTTAAGAACCGTCCCCAACTAAGTATTATAATAAATTCATCCAATTTCTTCTTCCATACATAATTCTAATAATTTCAATACTATCCTCTTTTATTCTATAAAATAAAATATAATTATCTACTATTAATTTTCTTATTTCTAATTTTCTTATTATCTCATCATCAATAATTGCATATATTTCAGGATTATCCTTTAAAGTTTTTATTGATTTTCTTATTTTAGAAATTAGTTTATTTACTGTTTCTGGCTCTTGTAGATTATATTTTATATATTGCTTTATTCTTATTAAATCTCCTTTTGATTCTTTGGAATATTCTATATTGTATTTTGTCACAAATAAACCTTCTTTCTATATTTTATCTAGTTCTTCATATACTTGGTCTTCAGAAAATCTTTCTCCTTTTTCTAATGAATTTATTCCTCTTTCTAATTCTTTATATAATATATGCTTATCTGTTAAAAGTTCATATAATTCAATACTCATCACGGCTAAATCTCCTGCACCATTTTTTGTAATATATACTGGACTATTTGTTTGATGACAAATCGTGGAAATTTCATTATAATTATTTCTTAAATCAGAACTTGGTCTAATAATTGGCATAATAACTCCTCCCATTAATATTATATACATATTTTATCAAAATATTGATATGTAGTCAATATTTTTAATATCGATATTATTATTTTATAATTATCTATTTTGATTTTATATTTTTATAAATTTTAATAATTAAAAATGAATTTTTTCTTTATTAAAACATTTATTTTTTAGATTAAATTATTTTTATTTAATTATTTATTTATTTATTTTTTTTTTATTTTTAATATTATAAAAATTAAAAATAATATTATTTGATTAATTATTTATTTTTTTATTATAATAGTTAAATTTATTAATTTAATTTATTTTATTTTATTTTTATTATTATTATTTTTTTTATTTTTACTTTTTATTATAATATTTAAATTTATTATATTTTTATTTTTTAATTTTATCTATTTAATTTTTAATATTATATATATATTTATTTTTTTATTTATTTAATATTTAGATATTATAATATATAAATTTAAAGTAATCATTTTAAATTTTATTATATATAATTT
>CALXVE010000082.1 GCA_944391885.1 uncultured Clostridia bacterium
TGTGCCTTTTTAATTATTCCGTCATCTCCTAATAATGCAGTTATTGTTACTCCTGCTAAGATTAAAAGAACAACAATTGTTACGACTAAAGCTACTAGGGTAATACCTGAGATGTGAGTGGTGGGCGGTGAGAGGTGGGTTCTAGTTTTTAAGTCCTCTAAATTCTCCGAATTTTCTTTCACCTTTGTTTTCTCCTTTACTTTTTTGTACATTTTTTTCTCCTCCTTCGTTTATTTTTGCCAATTTTTGAACTTTTATACGTCTCCATGTAAATTATATATTTTTATAAAATATTTGTAAATACAATATTTATATTTTGTTAAAATTTTTTCTTTGTGTGTATTGGCAGTATACATATAACATAAGTTTTATTATAAAATCAACAAAAATATAAAAATTTATATTATATTTTGGAGGTTTTCATGAAAAAGTTCAATAATAATCGTAATGTTATTGGTGATTTAGTAAAAGAACATCGAATAAAAAAACATTATACTAAAACTCAATTATCCCATAAATTAGAATTACTTGGAATTGAACTTGATAGATTTGAACTTTATAAGATTGAAACTTCCAAAACTAGTGTGAAAGATTTTGAATTGATTGGTTTATGTATTGTTTTAGATATTGATTTTGATGAACTAAAAACTTTAGTAGAAAATTTTACTTTATAATTATTTTTATTTATTAATATTATTACAATAATTTTTTAATTTATTATAATTTTTAAATCTATTATTTTAATATTTTTTTACTATTTTCTAATAAAAAATTTAAAATTAAATAAAAAGATGTAAAGATTTTTCATTCTCCACATCTTTTATATTAGTGTTATATCTCTTTTAATTTAATACTTTTGTTTACACTTTAACAATAAGAATATATTTGTTGTAATAAAATATTTATGCAACTTTTTCAGTATAATTAATTACTGTTATTTCAGTAATTGTATTTTTTACCGAATTTACTAATTTTTCTAATTGTTTCGCCACTTCGTCACTATAAGAAATTTCTCCACACTGTTTACATACTTGTGATGGCACGTTCTTGATAATGATAATACAACTATTTAATTCAACCATAAATGTTGTATTTTTATTTTCTAAATCCCCTTTACACATAAAACAATTCATATTATTTTATCTCCTTCCTTGTTTTTAAATCATTTTCCCATTTTATATTATCTGGATAATATGCGGTAATTATCCATAACTCAGTTTTATTTACTCCACATACAACATGTAACACTTCGTTATTTAAATTTATTCCATAAACTAAATAACTTGGATATGGATAGTCACTTTCGTATTCTTCTATTATTTCTCCATTTAATAATGCATTTTCTATATCATACTGTGTTATATTTCTTTGAAACAATCTAATAATACAGTGATTTGTCCATCTAATTTTTCCTTTTTTAATCAATTCTTTTATTCTTGTCATTTCTAATTTTTCCATAGTAACCTCTTTTTACATTATGCTATTGTTTTTATATATTAATATATTATGATTTCAAATATATCATAAAATATATTTTTTTTCAACTTTAAATTTTACCCTATTATTTTTTTTATTTATTTTTTATTTTAAATGTTATAAAAATTAAAATAATATTATTTGATTAATTATTTGTTTTTTTATTATAATATCTAAATTTATTAATTTAATTTAATTTATTTTATTTTATTTTTATTATTATTTTTATTTTTTATCATAATATTTAAATTTATTATATTTTTATTTTTAAATTTGCTTATTTAATTTTTAATATTATATATTTAATTATTTTTTATTTATTTAGTATTTAAATATTATAATATATATTTAAAATAATGATTTTGGATTTTATTATATATAATTTGTATTTCAGCAAAGTTTCTTTTGATGTATAAATTATCTTGTCTTTTTGTCATTATGTTGTATCAGCCCACTCTAGCTTTTCCTTAACGAGATTTAGTTACTTAAAATCACTATTTTTTATCTCTAATTATGTAAATCGTTTTGTTTTCATTTTCTTTTACTCTCTAAAAATCATTTTTTCTTTATTCCGTTAGGCTTTTAAAAATTTTTTATTCATATTTTTTAATACTTTAATCTATATTTTGCCTCGTCTTTTCTTTCTGTATTATTTATTTTCTTCTCCTTATCTAAAACCAGTCCTATATTTTTGTGTCTTTAAGTCATACATTTTTAATTTCATCAACTATAATGCTATCATATAAAATCTCTTATTTTATACTTTAAAATTAAAAGTGAACATAATTTTAAAATAGTTTTTCTTTTTAAAAGATTCAGAATAATTATTCAATTTATCTATTATTTTTTTAATTATTTTTGTATTATTTCAATTTATTTATTTTATTATTTATATTTAATATTTTTTATTAATTAAAATTATTTAATTATATTATTAATAATTATTTTGATTTTAAATTAATTAATTTTATTTATATTATTTTTATTTATTAATATTTTTTAGTTATTTAATTAATTTATTTTATTATTTATATTTAATATTTAATATTTAATATTTTTTATTAATTAAAATTATTTAATTATATTATTAATAATTATT
>CALXVE010000083.1 GCA_944391885.1 uncultured Clostridia bacterium
TTTTTATTTATTTAATATTTAGATATTATAATATATAAATTTAAAGTAATCATTTTAAATTTTATTATATATAATTTGCATCTCGGAAAAGTTTCTTTTGGTTTTGAAATTATTTTGTCTTTTTGTCATTGTATAGTATTACTCTCCTCTAAGCTATTATTAATTAAATTTAATCACTAAAAATTACCCTTTTTTTGTCATAATTATGTAAATTGTTTTACTTGCATTTTGTTTTAATTCTTAAAAACCATTTTTTCCTTAGTCCGCTATGATTTGAGACTTTTTTTCTTTAAGTTTCTTCTTATTTTATCCTATATTTCACACAATCTTTTTTTCCATCAGTATTTGTTAACTCTATCTTATTTAAAATTAATCTAATATTTTCATGTCTTTAAGTCATACATATTTATGTATGTTTGCTCTTAAATTTTTCCTTCTAATCTTCCTATAAATTCATCTTTTATTGCAAAGAAAAAAAATTTCAAAAATCAATTTAATAAATTTTATTTTTATAATAAATTTGTAATTTTTATCCTACTTTTTTCAAAATTATACTTTTAATTTTATTAAATATATTTTTATTTATTAATAATTTTTAATAATTATTTTAAATCCTTTTTTAATTTTATTTTAATAATTTTTTTAATTTATTATAATATTTAAATTTATTTTTATTATCATTAATTAATTTTTATTTTTAATTTTTAAATATTATTTTTATAATTAATTATTTTTTTATTGATTTTTTAATTTGAAATTTATTTTTATAAATTTCTATATAAATAAATTATTTATTATAATATATTAATTTAATATTTTTTATTTAATTTTATAAAAAAATATTAAAATTAAATAATTATTTTATTATTATTTTACAATTAATTAAAATATTTTTTTATTTGTTAAATTTCTTTTAGGCGATTTTTTTTCGGAATAATTTTTCACATTATTCTTTACATTTTTATTTTAGTCCTCACATGTGAAATATTTATTTAGACTGTTCATCTTTTTGCCTTTTTGACATTGTATCGTACTAGCTTTCTTTCCTTTCTTCTTAATTAATTCTAAACTCTAAAATTCGTGCTCTTTAAATCCTAATTATGTAAATTGTTTTATTTTAGCTTTATTTTCGCACTTGAAATCTAATTTTTATTTATTCCGCTAGATTTCGATAACTTTTTTATTCACATTTCGAGGCACATTAGTATATGTTTTATCCAATTTTTTCTTTCTTTATTATTTATTAGCTTCTCTTTATCTAAAATCAATTTCATTTTTTCATGTCTTTAAGTCATGCATTTTTAATTTTCATCAACTACAATTATATCATATAAAATCTCTTTTATCATACTTTAAATTTAAAAGTAAACATAATTTCAAAATAAATTTTCCATAAAAATCTGTTATAATAATGTCCGATTTATATTATTTTAATTTATTTATTTTATTATTTATATTTAATATTTTTTATTAATTAAAATTATTTAATTATATTATTAATAATTATTTTTAATTAATCATTTAATTAATTATTTAATTAATTATTTATTTATTATTTATACTTAATATTTTTTATTGATTAAAATTATTTAGTTATATTATTAATAATTATTTTAATTTAATTAATTTTATTTATTAATATTTTTACTTATTTAATTAATTTATTTTAATTAATTATTTATTTATTTAATTTTTATTTATTTATTTTAATTATTTATATATAATATAATTTTATTTAATAAAAAATATGTAGGTTTGTTTCCTACATATTTTAATTAATATTTAATTTATCTAAATTACTTTTTCCCTATTTCCACACAAATTGAGAAAAGGAGCTGTTCCCAATTGAGACATTAGCAGATGCGTCCCTAACACTCAATTTCATCTCTTGTTAGTCCTGTAATCTCCACAATTGTTTCAATTGGAATTTTCTTTTCTAGCATTTTTTTAGCATCCTCTAATTTTGCCTCTTTTCTTCCTTCTATTTTTCCTTCTTTTCTACCTGTTACAAGGCCTTCCTCTCGACCATCCCTTTTTGCTTCATACATGCGTTGCTCATTATCTCTCCTTGCTATTTCTGAATTTAATGCCTCTCTTCTTATTCTTTCATCTTGACTTATTCTTTCTAGTTCTTCTCCTGCTTCTTTTATGTCTTCATTTTCTTCCATTATTCTCTTTACCTCCTTATCCCCTGGATTATCCAAAAACATCATCCATTGTAAGGTCTCGTCTTTTTTATTTCTTTTATATTCTTCTATTGCTTTTGGTACCTCAATTATATGTAATTCACAAAAGCTTGTCAAGATTTTCTTTTTATATTCTTCCTCTCGTAACTGCCATTTTGTATGGGATTTAGCGATTTCTTTAAATTCTGGTAATTTATCGTCTAGTATAATTATACTTATTGTCTTTCTTAAATTTTGGTATCTATTTCCTATTTGTAAATTTGCTGTATACATTTTTGCCCAATAGTACAAAAATCTTTCTATCATTTTTTCATGGGTATATAGCTGCATTTCAATGTCGCACTCTACATTATCATTAATTACCGCTCTTATATCTACTCTTCCATTTTTATCTTCTTTATTATCATTTAATAAATCTTTTCTTTTGTCTAAATCTATTTTTTGTATTTTGATTTTTAGTATGTCTTCTAACATTGCTTTTGTTATTTTCTCCCTTCCTTGCGAGAATAATGTTTGAAATACTACGTCATTTTTTGTTCCTAATAAATCGTATTTCTTCTTTCTTGAATTTTTTCCTTAGACAATTCCTCCATATAAAATAAATTTTATATTTTAGACAAAAGGCGTTACTTTATTTTAAAATTACTTATTTACTTATTCACTTACTAATATTGGGTATTTTTTAGATATAAATTAATTAATTTTAAGACAACTTATTGATAAAAATATTTAATAGCTTCTAAGAAAATTTTTAAATTTTAATGTTTAGAATTTTTATATTTATCAAATATATTATGATGCTAAAAAGTATTATATCCATTTAAGTTAGTATTCTAAGTAGTGATGCCTTTCGGCTGAAAATATAATACAATTATCTTAGCAGATTTTATAGCATATTGCAACAAAAATCGTTCGTCATATTTCTACATTTTTCGACATATATAATTTAACTATTTCTATTAAATTATTTATTTATTAATATTTATTTTTTATTTTTTTTATTTTTTTTATTTTTTTTATTTTAAATATTATAAAAATTAAAATAATATTATTTGATTAATTATTTATTTTTTTATTATAATATTTAAATTTTTTATTTTAATTTTTTTTATTTTAATATTTTTTATTT
>CALXVE010000084.1 GCA_944391885.1 uncultured Clostridia bacterium
TATGTAAATTTTATAATTGAAAAAGTGGTCCGTTTTTCAATTATAAACTGGCCCATTTTTCACTTGACAAATACAATAGTACTTTTCTTTCAAGTAAAGGTACAATTTTCATTGCAGCGTAATAAGTTTCATCTGTAAAGATTTTTTCTAAATGATTTATGTCAGCGTCAATATTGTTTATCTTATCTATTTGAGTTTGATAAAAACTTTGCTGTATTATGTTTTGTATTTTTTCATTTGGTAATTGAATATCTTCTGTAGATTTTTTGTTTTTTTGATTTTTAAATTTTTTCATTTTGAAATCTCCTTATATTAAAAATTTGATTTCTAGAAATCATTAGTTGTTCGAACTGACCAAAGTGTAGCATGAAAGAAAGAGGATATATGTAAAAGGTATCAAAGAGTATCAAAATGCATCAAAATGGTTCAAGTGTAAAGCACAAATGATTTACTTAAGAGTAGTGAAAATAAAAATAACTGCCACTTAATATTGACAGTTATTTAATCTCTATATTTTAAAGCTATAATATTAATAAATTTAGAAGGGGAAAGATAATATGATTCGAATTCTAAATTTAAATAAAGTTCAAAGTTTTTCTTAGCTTTAGAAAAGTTTATTCTGTATAAGGAATTTTTTATATTGTTCTTAATATTTTTCGTTTCATAATGTTTTGCAGTAATAAATAGTTCTAATATTTTGTTATATTGATAGTCATATAGATTATTTAAAATAATGAATTCTATTAGTTCTTTTAAGTAAATAGTACCTTTAGCACTTGGGTTTAGACCTAAAGAGAAAAGCACAGCATAAATAGAATATGATATGGTTAATATATTTTTAGTATCAGTGTTTATTGTACTTTTCATAAAATATCTTTTCCTTTCAATATTATATATACATTATACATAAATTATGTAAACAAAACAAAAGAAGGAAAAATTGCATGCAATGCAACACAAGTTGCACGTGGTGCAATTTATATAATAAAAAATATGAATTTTATGTGTTGGAGAGTTAAGATTAGTGTTAAAAGTTTTGAAATTTGTAAAAAGAACAAAATGTTGCACTATATGCAACATTAAAAAAGGCATATATATGCAAAGAAAAAGGAGATTAATGAAATCTCCTTTTCTAGTCTTAACAACCTCCACTTCCGCCGTGGAAATGCTACATGTTTTTTTGTTTTTTGCATATTTCATTTTTCCTTTCTTCTTAATCTCTATTTTAATTGTACATAAATTAGAAAGTCCAAACGAAATGTGAGGAGGTTCTATATAATTTAAGCTATTCAAGTGGTAGCTTAAAAAATAACATTATGTTACAATTCAAGCTAACGCTTGGGCAAAAATCATATAAAAGACTTTACCAAAATAGGTAATTATACCTATATTATACCATATAAACTAATAAAGTACAATTATATCAATATCTTATGTAAAGTAATTTATTGATATAATTAAATAAAAACAGTATAATAAATTTAATAAAATAAAGGGGGAGTAATATGTCTGAATTTAATAGTAAAGATTTTGGAGAAAGAATAAAGAATTATAGGATAAAGAAGGGATTAAGCCAAGAAAATATAGCAGCAAGTTTAAAAAAGAGCAAATCAATTGTGAGCAGATATGAAAAAGGGGAAGTTTTGCCAGATGCAAGAGATATTAGTATAATATGTGAAGAATTGGGAATATATGAGACAGAACTGTATGGAGATAATAGGATTAGGGCAGTAGATAACAAAAAGAGTAGAAATCCATTTGATACAAATAAATTGTATGTATATTTTAATGCATATAATTTTAGGACGAATAAATTTGGACCAGATAAATATATATTGGAAATAGAGGAAAAAGAAGATATATGCAGAGTAAAGTTTGTGGATTACCATGATAAAAGAATATATTCAGAAGGATATATGATGTGTAATGAAGAAATAGCATTTGCAGTAATGGAAAATTATAGACCAACAAGTAGCCGTGTGGATGTATGTGTAATAGAAATAAATATATGTAATGGAACAAAAGGGTTAATGCTAGGTGGATATTTTGGAACAAATGCAAAATGTGAGCCTAGTTTAAGAAAGTGCTATATATCAAAAAGAAATGTAGAGTTTACAAAAGAAATGCTTGAAAAATTGAAATTAAATGAAAATGAACAAGATATATTAAATAAGCAAAATGCATTATACTTGGACATATTTAATGTATAAGGAAAAGAGAAATTTACTTTTAAATTTAAGGTTTTAAAATAAAAAATATAAAAAAGTATTGCAATAAATAGAAAATAATGGTAACATATATTTGCAATTAGAAAGAGCATACTAATAAAATCATCTATCTGAAAAATATATGTTTATTTTATTATAGTGATTAGTAAGATAGATAATATAAAAGTCAAATTTTTGCAATAAAAAAGCATTTTAAGAAGCGAAGCTACTTAAAATGAGCGGTATAAAGTGTAAGCAAAGCTTACGTTTTATACCGCGACTCAAATAAAAAAAGAGTACTCAAATAAAAAAAGAGTACTCAAATAAAAAAAGAGTACTCAAATAAAAAAAGAGTA